>DATEOX010000109.1:0-9673 GCA_035273585.1 Thermoanaerobaculia bacterium | reverse complement strand
GCCGCTCGTCGACGGCGTGCCGGAGCGGGTCGTGATCGCCGGCCCGCACGACGAGGCGCAGGGGCAGTTCTCGCCCGACGGTCGCTTCATCGCCTACGCATCCGACGAGTCGGGACGGCCGGAGGTGTACGTGCAGCCGTTCCCGCCGACGGGGGCGAAGTGGCAGGTGTCGGGGAGCGGCGGCGAGCAGCCGCGCTGGCGGCGGGACGGGAAGGAGCTCTTCTTCGTCGCGCCGGACAAGAAGCTGATGGCCGCCGCGGTGACGCTCGGCTCCGGCGCCTTCGATGCCTCCCCGCCGAAGCCGCTCTTCGACACGACGCTCTCCGTCGGCTACCTCGGCATATCGCAGGCGTACGACGTCGACCGCGACGGGCAGCGCTTCGTCATCGCCAGCACCGATCCGACCGTGCCGGCGGCGCCGATCGAGATCATCGTCAAATAGCCGTCATCCTGAGCCGCGAAGACGGCGAAGGATCCGTAACTTCAGGCGCGGCGCGAGATCGGTACGGATTCTTCGCCATCTACGCGGCTCAGAATGACAGGAGCGGCTACTTGGCGATGTCCGCCACGCGCGTGTTCGGCAGCTTGAGCAGCTCCGCCGGGGCGAGGCGGATCTTGCTGGAACGGTTGCCGCCGCCGATGATCACCGTCGGCCGCTCCATCACCCGCTCGTCGATGAGGATGGGGAGCTCGGGCGGCAGGCCGACGAGCGTCACGCCGCCGATGAGCATCCCGGTGAGCTGCGCCGTCTCCTCGGCGGACGCGAAGGAGAGGCGCTTAAAGGAGACCGCGGCGCTGACTTTGTGGTTGACGTCGAGGCGCGTGTCGGAGCGGACGAGGCAGGCCACGTACTGCCGCGGCTCGGTCTTGAGCGCGACGACGATCGCGTTACACGCCTCCTCCGGCTCGATGCCGTAGTGCGCGCAGAACTCCGCGGTGTCGGCCAGGTGCGGCTCGCAGGCGAGCGGCTCGTAGGTGATGCCGTGCGTGTCGAGGGCGGCGGCGACTTGCGGATCGAGCATGCCAGGCGCGTTTTACCACGCGCGATCGGCGGACCGCTTTTTGCTTGAGGCCGTCGCGTGTTCGCCGAGACGCTCCGACGACTGCGGAAGTCGCTGCCGTGGAACCGGGCGAAGCAGCCGGTGGTCCTCTGCGCCGACGACGACGAGTCGGTGCGCCGGCTCTGCTCGGCGGCGCTCTCCCGGGCCGGCTTCGTCGTCGAGCATGCCGCGAATGGGCGGGAGGCGCTGGCCCGGATGCGGGCGAAGAAGTACAGCGCCGTCCTCCTCGACCTGGTGATGCCCGGCCTGCACGGCGCGACCGTGCTGTCCGTCCTCAGTCGCGACCAGCCGGACCTCCTCCGGCGCGTGATCCTCATCAGCGCCGCCCCCGAGGCGGCGCTCACCGACGCCTACGGCATGGTGGGCGCGGTCCTGCGCAAGCCGATCAAGCTCGACACGCTCGTGGATGTTGTGCGAGGCTGTTGCGAGCCGGCCACGGCAGGTATCATGAAATAAGGAGGGATGTTCATGTCCAGCGAATCCCTGGTCGTCCAAACCGAGGCGGCGCGCGACGGCGCCGCGATCAAGGGCTGGGTGGAGCGGCTGTTTGCCCGCGCCGGCAAGCTCCCCTGCAGCTTCGACGTCCGCACGCCGGGCGGCACGGTGCGCGTGGGCAAGAGCGAGCCGGAGTTCGAGCTCACCATCCACAACCAGAACGGTCTCTCCGCGCTCAAGTCGCTCGACGAGCTGCACATCGCCGATGCCTACGTCCGCGGCGACCTCGACATCGAGGGGGACGTGGTCAAGGCCATGTGGCTGCGCGACGCGCTCTTCGACGACAACCGCTGGCTCAAGCTCCTCAACCGCAAGCTCCTGCCGCTCTTCGTCGGGCGCAAGAAGCTCAACCCGTCGTGGATCGCGAAGCACTACGACTCGAAGAACATCCAGCTCTACGCCACCGATGAGGACTACCACGCCTACACGCCGGGCATCTATCTGACCGATGAAGAGACGCTGGAGGTCTCCTCGCACCGCAAGTACCAGTTCGCCTTCGACAACCTCGGGTTGAAGGAAGGCGACGAGCTGCTGGAGATCGGCTGCGGCTGGGGCGGCATGACCCAGTTCTGCGCCAAGCGCGGCGTCCGCGTCACGGCCATCACTCTATCGAAGGACCAGCTCGGGTACACGAACGCGCTCGTGGCCCGCCTCGGCCTGCAGGACAAGGCGAACGCCAGCTACCAGGACTTCTTCACCTTCGAGCCCGGCCGCCGCTTCGACGGCATCTCCTGCATGGGCGTGATCGAGGATCTGTCGGATTACCCCCGCGTGATGGAGCGCTTCGCCGCGCTGCTCAAGCCCGGCGCGCGCGCCTATCTCGACTTCGCCTCCGGAAAGGTGCCGTTCGCCACCTCCAGCTTCGTGACGAAGTACATCTGGCCCGGCACGTTCCGCATGGCCTACATGCCCCAACTGATGGAGGCCATCGACCGCTCGCGCATGCAGCTCGCCGCGGTCTGGAACGACCGGCGCAACTACTACCTCTGGGCCCGCAACGGTCAGCGGCGGTGGGTGGAGAACAAGTCCAAGGTGGTGGCCGAGGCGGGGGAGGAGATGTACCGCCTCTTCCGGCTGCTGTTCATGGGCACCGCCGGCGTGATGAACAACCCGAACTACGCCGTGACCGCGTACCGGATGCTGCTGGAGCTGCCGGCGGACACTTAGTCCTAATCGTACTATGATGGCGGCATGCTCGCCCTGCTGCTCGCCGCCGTCATCGCCCCCCCGCCCGTCCCGCCCGCGGCCATCCGCGCGCACATGGCCTTCCTCGCGGACGACCTGCTGGAGGGGCGGGGGACGGCGACCCGCGGCCACGAGGTTGCGGCTCGGTACGTCTTCGCCAGCTTCGAGGCGGCGGGGCTGGAGACGTCGATGCAGCAGGTGCCGCTGCGGCGCATCGAGCTCGATGAGGCGAAGAGCCGGGTGGAGCTGATCCGCGCCGGCAGCGTGACGACGCTTGTCCCGGGACGCGACTACGCAATGTCCGGCGCCGGCTTCGCGAACCTGGACGTCGAGGGTCCGGTGGACAAGTTGCTCCAGCTCTCCACGGAGAAGGACACTGACTGGGACGTCATCGTGCGCAGCATCCGCGGCGCGCCGAGCTTCACGCCGTCGAGCGGCGCGTGGTTGAGCCTCGCCGCGTCGAACGCGGTCCGGCAAGATCCGCCACAGAAGGTGCACATCGTCAAGACGAGCCGCATCACGGAGGTGCAGAGCCCGAACGTGATCGGCATCCTGCGCGGCTCCGATCCGAAGCTGCGCGATGAATACGTCGTGATCTCCGCCCACCTCGACCACCTCGGCATCGGCCAGCCGGTGGACGGCGACGCGATCTACAACGGCGCCGTCGACAACGCGTCGGGCATCGCGGCGATTCTGGAGCTGGCCCGCGCCTTCGCCGCCCGGCCGCCCCGCCGCTCACTGCTCTTTGTCGCCTTCACCGCCGAGGAGCCGGGCGACCTCGGGTCGGCGTACTTTGTGGCGAATCCGCCCGTGGAGAAGTCCGCGCTCGTGGCGGACATCAACATCGACGGCGGCTCGGTCTGGGCCTACCAGGCGCTCATCGGACGCGGCGCGGAGCGCTCGACCCTCGGACGCGCCGTCGAGGCCGCGGGGCGGAAGGTCGTCCCCGATCCGTTCCCGGAGAAGTTCGCCACGAGCGACCAGCACTCGTTCGCGGATGCGGGCATCCCGGCCATCCTTCTCACATCGCAAAGGACCGCGGAGGCGCGGCCGCTGGCCCTTGCCTGGCTGAAGTCGCGCTATCACGCGCCGGGCGACGACATGAGCCAGCCGCTCGACTTCGACGCGGCCGCGCAGTTCACGCGCGATCTGTACCTGGTGGTGGCAGCGGTGGCGAATGACGGCGAGCGTCCGCGCTGGACGGCTCGCTGAACATCGCCACGGCCATCCCGAGCGCCGCGACCCCACGCGGCCACGCCGAGCGCCGCCTGCGCGCCGGCGACGGTGAAGCCGGTCCGGGCGAGATACGTCGTGAGCACCGCGCCGGCGATGCCGACGCCGAGGACCATCCCGACGTTGCGCGCGGTGGCCAGCACGCCGGCGGCGATGCCCTGCCGGTGCGGCGGCGCGGCGCCCATCAGCGCGCTGTTGTTCGGCGAGACGAACAGCCCCACGCCGAGGCCGACGATGGCCAGGCCGCCGGCGATCATCCACGGCAGCTTGTCCGCGGTCACGACCAGCGCGAGGAGGCCGATGAAGAGGACCATCATTCCCAGCGCGGTGAGCAGCCGCGAGCCGATGCGGTCGGAGAGCGCCCCGCTGAGCGGCGCGACGATGGCCATCACGATCGGCTGCGCGGTGAGGATGAGCCCCGTCCGCTGCACGCTCCACCCCCGGCCCTGGATGAGCATGAACGGCAGGACGAAGAGGACGCTGTAGACGCAGATGTAATTGAGCAGCGCGCTGAGCGTCGCCGCGCTGAAGACGCGGCTGCCGAAGAGGGAGAGATCGAGCATCGGATGGGCGCGCCGCCGTTCGACCGTCACGAAGAGGGCGAGTTGCGTGGCCGCCAGGAGGAGGACGCCGAGGGTCAGCGGCGCGGACCAGCCCCAGGCGTGCCCCTGGTCGAGCGCGACGAGCAGCGCCACGAGGCCGGCGGTGAAGAGCGCCGCGCCGAGGAGGTCGAAGGGTTCGCGCCGCTCGCCGACGGCATCGTGCGGCAGCGCGCGCCACGCCATCAGGATGCCGGTCAGGCCGATGGGGACGTTGATGTAGAAGACCGAGCGCCAGCCGAAGGCGTGGGCCAGCCAGCCGCCGAGCGGTGGACCGACGGTCAGGCCTAGGTAGGTGAAGGTGGCCAGCGCGCCGAGCGCGCGGCCGCGCCGCTCGGCGGGGAAGGCGCGGGTGAGGATGGCCGGGCCGCTGGCGAAGAGCATCGCCGCGCCGACCGCCTGCAGGCCGCGCATGGCGATGAGCATCCCGACGTTGCGCGAGAGGCCGCAGAGGGCCGAGCAGGCCACGAAAAGGACGAAGCCGCCGACGTACAGCCGCTTCTGCCCGTACAGGTCGCCCGCCCGCCCCACCCCGAGGAGCAGCGCGCTCACCACGAGGAGGTAGACGGTGGCCACCCACTCGATGGTGGCCACGTCCGTGCGCAACTGCTGGCGCAGCAGCGGCAGGACGGTGTTGACCACGCTCCCGTCGAGCGCGGACATGAAGGTGCCGATGCCGATGGCGGCGAGGATCGCGTACGGCTTCTTCATGAGCGGCGCAGCGAGCGGATCACGCCGACCAGCGCCTTCACATCCGCCGCGGAGAGCCGCGGAAAGGCCGGCATCTTCCCTTTGCCCTTGGTGATGACGTCCGCCAGTTGCGCATCCGTCAGCTTCTGCACATCCGGCGAGCCGAGGTCCTTCACCTTCATGCTCTTGCCGGCAGGCGTGTTGCCGTCGCCCTTCGCGCCGTGGCAGACCGCGCACTGCTGCTTGAAGAGCGCGGGACCGTCGGCGGCGAAGAGCGGGAGGGCGATGAGGAGGATGGGCACCAGACGGCGGATCATGAAGTTCATGGTAGAGGAAACGGCGATCTGAGACACTCCTCGATCAGGAGGGTCCCTCCATGAAGCCGTTCGCGCTGCTCGTTGTGCTTCTGCTGTTCGCCGCGCCGCTCGCGGCGCAGGACGTCGAGGAAGAGGAAGAGGCGGAGCCGGGGGATGCGCCGGTGACGGCCACCGTGACGGGCGACGTCCGGATGCACGCCGGCCCTTCCACGGGCGCCGCGGTCGGGACGCTCGCCACGGGCACCACGGTGGAGATCATCGGAACGGCGAACGGCTGGATGCGCGTCCGGACGCCGGATGGCAAGGTTTGGGTCGACCGCCGCTTCCTCAAGACGGACGAGGCGACGCTGACGCCGAGCGCGTTCGCCATCGCGCCGATGGCCGCCGCGAAGAAGGCCGGCTGCGCCACGTCGCTCGGCAAATGCACGGACATCGGCTGCGCCGAGGAGGGGACGTCGCACGCGCTTCTGAACGCGGCGAAACACGGCCCGCCGACCGGCTCGCTCAGGAAGCTGACGTTCGCCCAGTTCGCGGCGCTGCAGGACGCGGCGATGAAGTTGGTGGGGGAGGGGGCGCAACTCGACGAGGAAGACCGCAAGACCATCCGCAAGCTGAAGGTCGGATCGCAGACCCTCGGCGAGGGGACGCTGGCCTCCATCGTGGGGTTCATCAGCGGCAAGCCGCACCCGAACAGCGGCGAGTCGGTCAACTGCGGCCTCGGCGGCCTGGCCAACAACGACATCCACATCAGCATCGTCCCCGAGGCGGGGGACGAGGAGTTCGACGGCATCGTGGTGGAGATGATCCCCCAGGACCGCCCGTCGCAGTGGACGCCGACCGCGCTGGGGAAGGTGGCGAAGGCGGAGCAGAAGGTGATGGTGGTCGGGCAACTGTTCTACGACAGCGTGCACCGGGTGAACAAGAACGCGAAGAAGCCGATCGGCGGCCAGCCGAAGCGGATGAGCCTCTGGGAACTGCACCCGGTCACGGAGTTCTTCGTCTGCACCGAGGACGACTGCACGGCGTCGAGCAAGAAGGGGTGGACGAAGCTGGAAGACCTGTAGCAAATCCGATCGGCGACCGGCGTCGTATCATCCGCAGATGCTGAAGCCGCCCGTGCCCCCGGATGAAGACAAGCGGATGGAGGCGCTGTTCGCCTACAAGGTGCTGGACACGCCGCCCGAAGCGGTCTACGACGACATCGCGCACGTGGCGGCGGGCGTGTGCGACACGCCGGTGGCGCTGATCACGCTGGTGGACGGCAGCCGCAACTGGTTCAAGGCGCGGGTGGGGGTGGAGGTGGAGGAGTCGCCGCGCGACCTGTCGTTCTGCGGCCACGCCATCCTCCGCGAGGAGATCTTCGAGGTGGTGGACGCGTCGATGGACGAGCGCTTCGCCGACAACCCGCTGGTGGAGTCAGCGCCGCACATCCGCTACTACGCCGGCGCGCCGCTCATCACGCCGGACGGCTACAAGCTCGGCACCATCTGCGCGATCGACGTCCGCCCCCGCCGCCTCTCGGACGCGCAGCGCGACACGCTCAGCGCGCTGAGCCGGCTGGTGATGCGCCAGTTGGACCGGCGCCGGTCAAAAATGTAGGGCCGGCTCTACATCTGACATCGTTGCGTCCGTCCCGCGGATAACGCTGCAACCGCCATCAGCAGCGCGCCCGCGTGTGTCACGAGCGGCGGCGCACCGCCGATGCGCGCGGCGATCACGATGGCCGCTGCGGCGGCCGCCGTCAGCAGCGGCCACCATCTGCGTTGTGCGGCGGCCATGCGGCCGATGAGCAGGAGCGAGGTCCCGACGCAGACCGCCACGAGCGGCGCGAGCCAGGCGCCGCGCAGCTCGAGGCCGGCCGCCGACCCGAGGGCGAGGAAGCAGAGCGGGCACTTCGGGAGCAACCCCGCGCCGACGGCCATGGCGGAGGCGATGGCGGAGTGGGGTCGCATGATGGAAGAGACGGACAGGTCCTTGACAATTCGCGCGTCCGAACCGAACATGAATCACAATTCATGTTTCGCGTCTTCCTCATCGGGCTCGTCTTCTGGATTGCCGGCACGGTGGTCATCCGCCTTGCCGGGGAGCTGCTGCTGCGGCACGTCATCGTGCTGTACCTCATCAGCTTCGTGGCCATGGCTCTTGTCGCGCGGCTGGTCTTCCGGCTCTGCAAGATTCCGCGGGACGACTGGCCGAAGGCGGTGACGCTGCTCGCGCTGCCGACGCTCGTCCTCGACGCGTTCACCGCCGCGTACTTTGCGAGCGTCTTTCCGAACATCGAGGCGGGGGCGGCGGGGGCGTTCGGCGGCTGGATGCTGATCTGCTGCGGGGGGGCGGTGGCGGGGTCGTGGCTGAAGGCGTGACGCTGGCCGTCGCGGAGTTGCCGGCCGCGCCGCGGCAGGCGCGGAGCATCGAGAAGCGCCGCAGGCTGCTCGACGCCGCCCGCGCGCTCTTCGGCGAGCGCGGCTGGGAGGCGACGTCGATCGAGGCCGTCGCGGAGCGCGCCGGCGCGGCGACCGGCGCCTTCTACACCTACTTCCGTTCCAAGCGCCAACTGCTCCTCATCCTGATGAACGAGCTGCTCGCGCGCCTGGCCTCCATCGACCTCACGCCGAAGGGCTCACTTCGCGCCTTCCTCGGCAATGTCCTGAAAGCCGACCGCGAGAACCTCGGCGTGATCCGCGCCTGGCAGGAGGCGGTGATGGCCGACGCGGAGCTCGGCGCGATGCAGGAGGAGATCACCCGCTGGACGGAGCGGCGCATCCTGCGCGTTTTCCGAAAGCTTGCCACGCGCAGGGACGTCGACCTCGAGGCTTTCGCCCGAATGATGGACCGCCACTTCTGGGCCCTGCTCGCCCGCGCCGGGAGCATGAGCCGGCGCGCGTTCGACCGCGAGGTCGCCCTCGCGGCGGACGTGATCGAGCGCTACCTGTCATCCTGAGGCGCGAAGACGCCGAAGGATCTCCTCGCAAGCGCCCGGAGATTCTTCGCCGTCTTCGCGGCTCAGAATGACAACTGCTACTTCGCCCGGCGGCGCTTTGGCGGCGCGCTCTGCTCGCTCTTCCAGAACCTGAGCAGCGTGCGCAACGCCTCCGGGGAGTTCTGCGGCGCGGCCTGGGCCAACTGATCGCGCGAGTTCACGCCGTGGCAGGAGTGACAGACGCGCACCTCGCCGGGCTGGAAGGTCAGCCAGTAGCGCTCGCGCACGACCGGTGTGCCGGCGACGTCGGTGGTCTGCCAGCTCACGGCCCGCCGGGCCGGGACGAGGGCGGCCATCGAGCCGTCCGGCGCGATCTTCACGCTCGCCTCCGGGCCGTTCGTCAGCGGGTTCTTTGCCGCCGGGTCGTGCATGGCCCGGGCGAGCACGCGCCGGCCGGCGCGCGGCGACTGCGGTCCGCCGAGGCCGCGGAGCTGGTCGGCCTGGAAGAGCTGGAAGTGGGCCACGTCGTAGACCTTGCCGCTGCCCGTGACCTTCGACGCGGTGCCGCCCGGCACGCGCAGGTTGTAAGGCTGCTGCTTGTCCGCCGCGTCGCGCGCCGTGACGTTGCGGCTGACGATCAGCGCGAGCTGCTTCGCCGCGAGGTCGCGCCGGAACTGCTCCGGATCGACGCCCTCCTCCCGGAAGACCTTCGCCTCCGGCTCTTCCATCAGCGTCTTGCGCATCACCGGCCGCGGCCGCGCGCGCACCTCGACCGGATGCAGCTCCCACAGCTCGCCCGACCAGGTCACGCGGACGTCCGGGTCCCAGTACGTGACGCTGGCCTGGATGCCGCCCGTCAGCGGCTCGCCCGCCACCCGCACGCCATCCTTCAGCACCATGGTCTTGATGCGGAACGCGTAGCGCGAGCGCGGCTCGGCGCGCGTGCCGCTGTTGTCGTCACCGCCCGTCTCCGCGGTGTGCACGGCGAGGAGTTGCCCGTCCGACAGCGGCAGCGGATCGCGATAGTGCCCGCTGGCCTCGGCCGGCACGGCCTCGTCGAGCACGTCGCGCGTGGCGCGTGCGGTGATCCACTGCACCGTGATCTGATCCGCCGGCCGCGCCGGCTCCGCCTGCAGGCTGACGATCTGCCCCGCGGCGTGGGTCCGGAACTCC
>DATEOX010000108.1:0-4775 GCA_035273585.1 Thermoanaerobaculia bacterium | reverse complement strand
CGTACGTGAACTGCGGCTGGGGAGAGGGGAAGCCTTGGGAGACGGCGGCCGTGGCGATGAAGGTCAGGTCGTTGCCGGACGTCTGCAGCCGTAGCGCGCCGGAGCGGCCGAGCTGGACGAACTTCAGCATCCAGACGTCGGCGAACTGCGGCTGCCAGAGCGTGCTGAAGTCGCCGATCCTGGAGACGAGCTTCTGGTACGGGGCGGCCTGGGCCACTGCCGCGAGGAGCGTCTGCATCCGAGCCGTCGCGCTCTGCGACAGCACCGCCTTGCAGGCCGACGGGCAATCATGATCAGCATGCCGCCAGTGTCTCATGCGTCCTTGTAGACTGATCCATCATGGCCTTCACCCAGACCGCCCAGCTCATCTCCGTCTCCACCCCGCTCGGGGCCGACAAGCTCCTCCTGCGCAGCATTCGTGGCGAGGAGCGGATCTCGGGGCTCTTCCATTTCTTCCTGGAGCTGCAGTCGGAGGAAAAGTCGCTCGACTTCTCTTCGATCGTCGGCAAGTCGGCCACCGTCTCGCTGAAGCTGGCCGACGGCACGACGCGCTACATCAACGGTATCGTCGGACGCTTCGTGCAGGCCGGCGCCGACGCGCGCTTCACCACGTATTTCGCCGAGCTCCATCCCTGGTTCTGGCTGATGACGATGAGCGCCGACTGCCGCATCTGGCAGAACAAGAGCGTGATCGACATCGTGACGGGACTCTTCGGGGAGCTTGGCTTCACCGATTTCAAGAACAGCACGACCGGCACGTACACGCCGTTCGATTACTGCGTGCAGTACAACGAGACCGGGTTCGCCTTCGTCTCCCGCCTGCTCGAGGACCAGGGCATCTGCTATTTCTTCACGCACGAGGACGGGAAGCACACTCTCGTCCTGGCCGACGCAACGACCGCCTTCGCCGACTGCGCCGGCGCGGCGACGGTCGACTACGGTGGCTACGGGAGCTGGCAGCAGCAGAACATCGTGAACGGCTGCACGATCGAGGAGGGGATCATCCCCGGCAAGTTCGCCGTCGACGACTTCGGCTTCGAGACGCCATCGACCGACCTGATGGGGAGCACCGACAGCACGAAGGCGACGAACGGCACGAAGCGGCGCATCTATGAGTATCCGGGCGGCTTCACGAAAAAGGATGCGGCCGAGGGGCGGTCGAAGCTGCGGATGGAAGAGAAGGAGGCGCCGCAGAAAGTGATGCGCGGCCAAGCCTTCACCCCCGCGTTCACGGCGGGGGGTAAGACGACGCTGGCCAAGCACTACCGCGAGGATGCAAACGCGGCGTACGTGCTCTCGCGGGTCAGCCACTCGGCGACGGACGAGGAGTACACGAACGCGTTCGAGGCCTTCCCGGCCGCGACGACCTTCCGCCCGCCGCGCACCACGCGCAAGCCGGTCATCCCTGGCACGCAGACGGCGATCGTCGTCGGCAAGTCGGGCGAGGAGATCTGGACCGACCAGTACGGCCGGGTGAAGGTGCAGTTCCACTGGGACCAGCTCGGAAAGAACGACGAGAACAGCTCCTGCTGGATCCGCGTCGCGCACGGCTGGGCCGGGAAGGCGTGGGGCCAGATGTTCCTGCCGCGCATCGGCCAGGAGGTGGTGGTCAGCTTCCTGGAAGGCGATCCCGACCGGCCGCTCATCACCGGCTCGGTCTACAACGCGGAGCAGACCGTCCCCTACACGCTGCCCGCCGACCAGACCAAGAGCACGATCAAGAGCAACGTGTCGAAGGGCGGGGGCGGCTTCAACGAGCTCCGCTTCGAGGACAAGAAGGACTCGGAGGAGGTCTTCGTCCAGGCCCAGAAGGACCTGAACACGACGGTGAAGAACAACGAGACGCGCAAGGTCGGCTTCGACAAGAAGGACAAGGGCAACCAGACGATCGACATCTACAACGACCGGACGGTGACGCTCGACCAGGGGAACGACACGCTGCAGGTGAAGAAGGGCAACCGGGACGTGAAGGTCGACACCGGCAACGAGACGCATACCGTGGCCGGCACGCGCGACGTGACGGTGACGAAGGCGGAGACGCACACGAACAAGGACAACTTCGACCAGAAAGTCACGAAAAACTACACCCTGAAGATCGACGGCGACCTGACCATCACCGTCACGGGCAAGGTGACGTTCGAGTCGACCGGCGACATGCTCCTCCAGACCAGCGGCAATCTGACGGAGAAGGCCACCGGCGACGTGGCCATCAGCGGGATGAACGTCTCGTCGAAGGCGACGACCGACCTGAAGAACGAGGGGATGAACGTCATGAACAAGGCCAGCGTGAACCTGAGCAACGAGGGGGCGATGGTGGCCAGCAAGGCCAGCGGCATGCACAACGTGGAGGCGAGCGGCATCCTGACGGTGAAGGGGTCGCTGGTAAAGATCAACTGACCCGAAGGATGAACGATGAAGGATGAACGATGAACGGGAGAGCGCTTTTGTTCATCGTTCATCCTTCATCGTTCATCGCTTCGCTTCCTCGCCACCACCAGGTGCACCGCATACTCCACCGTGCTCCGCTCGTGCAGCCGCACTCTCCACGGCACCGACTCCTCCTCGGCGATGATCTCCAGCGGCTCTTCGGCGAGTAGAGCGCGCAGGACGGGCTCCGCGGCGCCGCGATGGGCGCCACGCTGCGAGTGGCCGCCGATCCAGGCCTCCACCGGCGTTGCCGCCGACGACCAGTCGTACGGCGTGGCGATGACCGCCGTGCCGCCCGGCTGCACGACGCGGGCGAGCTCGCGCAAGGCGTCGCGCGGCGAGGGAACGCAGTCGAGCACGTTCAGGCTCGCGGCGACGCCGAAGGTCCCGTCGGCGAACGGCAGCGCCGCGGCGTCGCAGCACCAGAAGTCGACCAGCTCGCGCGCCGGCGGATCGAAGGCCACCTCCTCGCGCTCATACACCAGCCCCACGCTCCGACGTGCATACCGCACGCGACCTCGGCGCAACGCCGACGAAGCGACGCGGAGCATGGCGAAGTTCAGATCGATGCCCAGCGTCTGCTGCCCCAAGCGGGAGGCGATGCGGAACGTCGTACCGCCGGTGGCGCAGCCGACGTCGAGCGCCGGTCCGCCGGCCAGCGGGACGCGATCGAGCAGGCTCGCCGCGGCCCCCACGCGGTAGTGATCATGCGCGTAGATGCCGACGTGCTGGCGCACGGCATCGAACGCCGAGCCGCTGCCGAGCGTGTCGCCGATCAGGCTCTCGATCTCCGGCGAGAGGTCGTCGCGCAGCAACATCTGCAGTGGGTTCGCCGAGAGCCAGGCGCGGATGGCGGCGACGATCACCGGGATGCCGTCGACCACCGGGTACTCGCGCCGGCAGTTCTCGTTGGCGCAGGAGAGGATGCCCTCCAGCAGGTCGTCATCGTCCTCGCGGATGGCGGACGTCACCGCCAGCGCGCCGGAGCGGCAGACGGGACAGAGCGGACGAAACGCTTCGAAGTGGCCGCGCCGCACCCGCCCTCAGCCTCCGATCATGACCGTCGGGCAGCCGGGCGGGAGGATCTTGCCCACCGGACCGGGGATCGGCGCGACGCAGCTCGTGTGCGCGGTCATGTCGTTCACGCGCGCCGCCGGCAGGTTGCCGATCAGCACCGTGGCCGACCCGAGGGCGACCATGCCCGGCCCGCCCGGGACGCAGCCGGGCAAGGTGCAGGGCGCGGACGTGTCGGTCAGCCGTGCCGCCGGCTGGCTGCCGATCAGCACCGTGAACTCGCCCTTGATGAGCGCCATCGGCAGCCCCGGATGCGCGGACGGCGTCGGCACCGGCGCGGGCGGATGGATCGGCGCGTGGCAGTGCGGCGCGTCCTGCTTGATCATGTCGCCGAGGCGGGCGGCGCTGGGCATCAGGCGAATGTTATGCTCGAAAGCGTGGCCGAGGAAGCGGTCGAGCGGATCGAGAAGGATGATGCCGGACGGGTGCGGCTGCGCTACTTCGTCCGCGGCGAGCAGCTCGACGGCGAGTGGACGGCGTGGGACTCCGAAGGGTGGCTCGCCCAGCGCGGCCATTTCAAGGCCGGCGTGCTCGACGGCGAGCTGCTGCAGTACGACGCGGACGGCCGCGTCGCCGCATCGCTGCCGTATCGCGACGGGAAGCTCGACGGTGAGGCGCGCTACTTCGACCGCGGCCGCCTGCAGCTCTCCATGACGTTCGCCGCCGGCCTGCAGGAAGGCTCGACGACGGTCTTCGGCGAGAACGGCAAGCCGACGACGAAGGCCGAGTATCACGCCGGCAAGCTGCACGGCCTCTCCGTCTGGTACCGCCCCGATGGCAAGCCGCTCCGCACCTCGGAGTTCATCGATGGGGAGCTGGAGGGCGAGACGGTCGAGTACGACGAGCGGGGCCGCGTGACGTCGCGCGTGATGTACCGCGCCGGCAAGCCCGAGCCGGCCGCGGCCCGCCGATGACGAAGCACACCATGATCACGTTCCGCCTGCACCGCAGCGGCCTCGTGCTGCTCGTTCTTTGTTGTCTTCTCGTCGCGGTGCTGCTCTTCGCCGCGGGCTGGTTGGGCGGGATGCAGTACGCGCGGCCGTCGGTTCGCCCCGCCCTGCCGATCGTCACGAAACCCGCCGCCCCGCTGCCCGCTCCGCCCCCTCCCGCCTCCGACCCCCTCGCGCTGCGCCTCGGCTCGTTTCTGTCCGAGGCCGAGGCGACGGCGTTCGTGCAGTCGCTCGCCGCGCGCAAGATCGATGCGGCCATCATCCCGATGTCCAGCGGCTCGGCGACGGTCTACACCGTGCGCAGCGGCCGCTACCCGACGCATG
>DATEOX010000107.1:0-2208 GCA_035273585.1 Thermoanaerobaculia bacterium | reverse complement strand
TGGGCGGCGGGGATGTGGCCGGCGGCGAACTCGCCCGGGTTGCGCACGTCGAGCACGTCGACGCCGCGGGCCTGGAGCTCCTCGACCGTGATTTGCGGCGTCGCGGCGCGGGGCAGCGAAGAGGCGGCGTCGTCGGTGATGCGGCCGGCCACGTTCTCGAAGCCGACGCGCGCCAGGCGCATCACCGCCTCGACCGTCTGCTCTTCGCTCTCGCCGATGACCACCATCGGGTCGTTCGGCGACAGCAGCGTGCCGCACCAGGAGGCGAACTGGCCGCCGAGGCCGATGTTGATCGCGCCGGCGGCGTGGGAGGCGGCGAAGAGGGTGGCATCGCGCACGTCGAGCAGGACGGCATCGGGCGGCACGTCGGCGGCGGCGAGGAGCGGCGCCGTCACTTCGGCCAGCGGACGCGCGCCGCGCCGGTTGAGCTCCGCGTCGTGCGGGAAGTAGGGCGGTGGGGCGGCGAGGTCCGACGTCATCAGCGCGACGAACTCATCGCGCGGCATCGGCCGCAGCGCCCAGTTCACCCGCCGCTGCACGCCGATCGTGGAGGAGGTGTCCTTCGAGATGTTCCGTCCGCACGCCGAGCCGGCGCCATGCGCGGGCCAGACCTCGACGTCATCCGGCAGGGTGAGGATCTTCCCGTGCAGCGAGTCGTAGAGCATGCCGGCCATCGTCTCTGGCGTGTAGCCGCGGCCACCGGCGAGGTCGGGCCGGCCGACGTCGCCGATGAAGAGCGTGTCTCCGGTGAGTAGTTTCCGCGGCGCGCCGCCTTCAACCACCAGCCAGGAGAAGCTCTCCGGCGTGTGGCCCGGCGTGGCCAGCGCGCGCAGCTCGATGCCGCCGAGGCGCAGCACATCGCCGTCATGAGCGGCCAGGTGGGGGAACTCGGCTGCAGCCTCGGCGCCGATGACGATCCGCGCCCCGGCCCGCTCGGCGAGCTCGCGATGGCCGCTGACGAAATCCGCGTGCAGATGCGTCTCGATCACGTAGCGGATGCGCAACCCGAGGCGTGCAGCGAAGTCGAGGTACTGATCGACGTCGCGCTGCGGATCGACGACCGCCGCCTCGCCGCCATCGCCGATCAGGTACGAGGCGTGGGCCAGGCAGGCGAGATAGAACTGGTGAAAGTGCATCACCGCCAGGTCATCTCGAACGTACAGCTCGGATCGCCGAGCGTCTGGCACTTCGTCTCCACCACGTTGGGCTCCGTGCCGCCGTGGCGGAGGATCGACTCGAGGAAAAAGCCGAACGCGCTGGCGCAGTAGAGCGGGCTGTAGACCGGATACTTGGAGTAGATCATCCGCGCGCCGTTCGGCGTCTTCTCGAAGCGGACCACGCCGAACTTCTGATACTGGTTGTGGAACATCGCGTTGTTCTCCAGGAACTTCGCCAGCTCGGCGCTGTCGAGCGACTTGTAAACCCGGCCGATGCCCAGCTCCGCCGACGCGGCGCCGATCAGGGCCAGGACGTTCGGGAAGCGCGTCTTGAGCATCTCGTAGATGGCGCGATCGAGCTCGATGAGCGACTCGAACTCGCACCAGCTCGAGGCCAGCGGCGTCTTCGCGTACTGCGCCGTGCGCGGCGTCAGCTTGCCCAGGAGCTCCTGGAAGCCGGCCTCGCCGATCGTGTCGAGGAGGAACTGCTTGCGGCCGCCGAACATCACCCCTTTGACCTTGGCGATGGATGAATCGGGGCCGACGAGCACTTCTTTGCCTTCCAGACGGGGGAGGGGAGAGGGGGAGCCTTTTCGTTGTGCAAGGAGGGACATGCGGAGCGGGATTTTACCGCCGCCCGCCCACCAGTGCGCGCAAATGCCGCAGCCGGACGTCCAGCTCCTCGGGCGTCATCCCCGCGTACTTTGGAGGCAATAACCGGCGCGAGGAGGCCTCGAAGACGGCCAGGAGCTCCATGTACTCGAGCAGCTCCGCGTCGCGGCTGGGAAAGTAGTCGGCGGCGGCGCGGGTGAAGCGCTCCGCCGAGACGTCGGTCACGCCGTCGCGCGCCGCGTCGTCGTTGGCCATCAGGATGACCGCCTCGACGTCGGCATTCGAGTAGCCGACCAGCTTCGCGGCGAAGCTCTCGCGGATGGATGGGAAGTCGACGCTCGTCTTGATGCGATTCTTGCGCACCAGCGCCTTGGCCACGTTCTCCACCTCCTCCGGCGTCTGCGAGTAGAGGAAGGGGATCTTGCGGTCGAGGCGGCCG
>DATEOX010000106.1:0-2914 GCA_035273585.1 Thermoanaerobaculia bacterium | reverse complement strand
CGAAAAAACCGCGGTCGTCGGCGAAGCGGCGCGGCTCGATGACCAGCACGCCGGGAAGGTCGGTTTCCTCAATCCTCATGGCGGCGCGCATCATAGCGTCATGTACGAGGACTTCGGCGCCGTCGTCGACCGGCCATCGGTCGAGTTCCGGCTCTTCTTTCCGAACCAGACGCAGTTCGTTCGCGGCGGGCCGCCGCGCATCCGCTCGCTGCGCGTCGCCGGCAGTTTTCAGGGATGGGATGAAGCCACCGCGCCGCGGATGGAGAGGCACGGGCGGCCGGACGGCGACCTCTGGACGCACCGCATCGATGCGCTCGCGGACGGCTACTACGAATACAAGTACGTCGCCGAGATGGAGAACGGCGACGTCCGCTGGTGCGGCGATCCCTGCTCCAAGTACGGCGGCGCGGAGCACGAGAACTCCGCGTTCGTCATCGGCGGCGCGAAGATGACGCCGCGCGCGATCGAGGGCCGCAAGCCGCTCAAAGACCTCATCATCTACGAGCTGATGGTCGACGACTTTACCGCGGCCTTCCGCGGCGAGCGGGCGCCGCTGGATGCCGTGCGCGACCGGCTCGACGAGCTCCAGCGGCTGGGCATCAACGCCATCGAGTTCATGCCCTGGACCGCCTGGAGCGACAACAACTTCAGTTGGGGGTACGACCCGTTCGCCTTCTTCGCCGTCGAGCACCGGCTGCTCAACGACCCGTCCGAGCCGCTGCGCAAGCTCTTCCACCTCAAGAACCTGATCGACGAGCTGCACGCGCGCGGGCTGCACGCCATCATGGACGGCGTCTTCAACCACTGCGTCGCCGGCGCGACCGCCGAGCGCGGCTTCGCCTACTCCTGGCTGTACCAGAACCGCGAAGAGACGCCGTTCATCGGCGCGTTCGGGCGAGGCGGATTCTTCGAGGACCTCGACTTCCGCAATGCCTGCGTCGACCAGTTCATCTTCGACGTCTGCCGCTACTGGCTCGACACCTACCAGCTCGACGGTATCCGCTTCGATTACGTCGGCGGCTTCTACGAGCGGACCGACCCGCCGACCGGCATCTCGAAAATCGTCGGCCTGCTCGACGAGGCCTACGCGGGGCAGAACCGCTCCTTCATCCTGGAGTTCCTGACCGACGACCGCTTCCAGGCCATCGACAAGACGAACGAGATCGCCGCCGACGGCTGCTGGTTCGATCCGATCATGTGGCGCCTCGACGACGCGATGTGGGGCCATCCCCGGCCGGGGCTGATGCGCGCCCTCAACGCGTCGAAGGACCTGGCCGGCAGCCGCCGCGCCGTGACCTACATCGAGAACCACGACCACACCACCGTCGCCGTGCGCGGCGGCGGACGGGCGTCGTGGTGGCGCACGCAGCCGGCGGCGATCGCGCTGATGACCGCCGCCGGGACGCCGATGATCCACAACGGCCAGGAGTTCGGCGACGACTATTCGATGCCCGAGGACGGCCCGGCCCGCGTCGTGCCGCGGCCGCTGCGTTGGCACCAAAGCGATGATGACATCGGCCGCGCCCTGCGCGACCTCTACACGCGGCTGATCGCCATCCGCAAAGCGCATCCCGCGCTCCGCTCCACCAACTTCTATCCCGAGCCGTACGACGAGGGGACGCGCCGCTTCGACAAAGAAGGCTATGGCGTCGACGACGAGCGCGGCATCGCGGTCTTCCATCGATGGGAGGGCGCCGAGCGATTCATCATCACTCTGAACTTCTCCGATGATGCCCATGAAGTAGACGTTCCGTTCAGCGTGAACGGCGAGTGGCGCGACCTGCTGGGCGGCGACAGCATCGAGGTGCGCGGTTTCCGTCATCGAATGGTGTTGACCAGCCACTGGGGCCGCGTCTGGTGGCGGCGGGAATAGTTGGCGCCCGTTCCGGGATGAGGATGGATGCGATGGCGCAACCTGCTTTGGCACTCGTCGCGAACTTCGCCCCCGCGGCCCGCCTCGAGGCGGTGCGGGTGGCGGTCGTGGCCCGCGATCCGCTCACGCGCGCGGGGCTGATGTCGATCGCCGGCGCGTTCGAGGACCTGGACGTCGTCGAAGAGCTGCAGCCGGATGACCGCCTCGCCTCGCGCGTGCGCGTCCTCGCTCCCGACGCCCTCCTCTGCGACGCCGACGTCGCCGCCTCACTATCCGATCTCGATGCGCCGGCCGTCCTCCTCCTCTCCGATCCCGTCCTCGCCGCCGCGGCGCTCGCCTCGGGCGCGCGGGGCCTGCTGATGCGCAACGCCTCGCCGCGGCGCATCCACGCGGCGCTGCATGCGGTGGCCGAGGGGCTGATGGTGGTGGATGAGGAGCTCTCGCGCGCCGTGCTGCATCCGGTACGGCCGCCGGCGGAGATGGCCGAGCCGCTCACGAACCGCGAGCTGGAAGTGATGCAGCTCCTCGCCGCCGGCCTGACGAACAAGGAGATCGCCAGCCGCCTCGGCATCAGCGATCACACCGTGAAGTTCCACGTGAACGCGATCCTCGGCAAGCTGGGCGTCGAGACGCGCACCGAGGCGGTGGTGCACGCCGCCCGTCTCGGCATCGTGGTGCTTTGAATGTAGGGCCGGCTCTCCAGCCGGCCCAGCGTCGATATCGGGCCGGTGGAGAGCCGGCCCTACATTTTCACGCGCACTTCGCGCGGCTCGCCGCCGCGGGTGAAGCGCAGCACCAGCTCCCCACCTTCGCGCAGCGCGGCGTACAGCTCCGCCGGGCGCTGATACGACGTCAGCACGTCGCCGACCATCAGGCCCGCTTTCTGCGCGGCGCTGTCGGCGTGCACGGACATCACGAGCAGGCCGCCGTCGACCGGGTAGACGCCGACGCCGAGGAACGGGCGGCGGGTGGAGCCATGCTCGAGGATGGCGGCCACGATGCGGCGCAGCGTCGCGGCCGGCACGGTGCCGCCGGCGCGCG
>DATEOX010000105.1:0-5433 GCA_035273585.1 Thermoanaerobaculia bacterium | reverse complement strand
CCGCGTTCGTGCCGATGCCGTTCGCCTCTTCGATGAAGGAGGTGATCGCGTCGCGGATCCGTTTCCCCTGCCAGGCATCGGCCGTGATCGTGACCTCGTGGCCGTCGATCGTCTTTTTCGCGATGATCCGCTCCAGGATCGGCTTCTGCGCCGGCACGGTCTGCACCTGCCACTTCTCGCGCCTCAGCCAGCTCTTCACGCCGAGCGACGCACCCCAGTAGAGGTTGTTGCGCGGATCGTCCCCGTTGCCGATGAGCGGCGGCACGGGGACGATTCCCTGCGAGACGTTGTCGCAGAGCGCGACGGTGACGTGGACTCTGATCGGCTCCGCGAGTGCGGAGCCGGCGAGCAACAGGATCAAGAGTGCACGTCTCATCGCCCGTGTCATCCTGAGCTGCGCAGACAGCGAAGGATCCGTACCGATCTTGCGCCGCGCCTGAAGGTACGGATCCTTCGCCGTCTACGCGGCTCAGGATGACACGGAATCGCGCAGGAGGTGCTTCTGCACCTTCCCCAACGCCGTGCGTGGGATCGCGTCCACCTGCACGAATCGGCGCGGCACCTTGAACGAGGCAAGTTGCTCGCGACACGCCTGCTCCAGCGCGGCGGCATCGAACGCGCCGACGATGTACGCCACCGGCACCTCGCCGCGGATCGCGTCCTCCACCCCCACCACCGCCGCCTCGGCCACGCCCGGCTGCTCGAGCAGCAGCTCCTCGATCTCCCGCGGATAGATGTTGAAGCCGCCGCTGATGATCAGATCGCTCCTGCGCCCGAGGAGCGTGTAGTAGCCGTCGTCGGAGACGGAGGCGAGGTCGCCGGTGCGGAAGAAGCCGTCGGGCGTGAAGGCGTCGGTCGTGCGCCGCCAGTAGCCGGAGAAGACGTTCGGGCCTTTCACGAGCAGCTCGCCATCCTCGATGCGAACCGCGACGCCGGGTAAAGGAAACCCGACCGTCCCCGCGCGCCGCTCGCCGACGTACGGGTTGCTGCAATTCATGAAAGTCTCGGTCATGCCGTAGCGCTCCAGGATCGTATGCCCGAAGCGCTCGCGGAACGCCTCCAGCACATGCGCCGGCAGCGGCGCGGAGCCGGAGACGAAGAGGCGCATCTTCTGACCTATCGTCTTTGCGATGTCGGGCGGCGTGTCGAGCAGGCGGATGTACATCGTCGGGACGCCGAAGAAGAGCGTCGGTTGAAAGTCTTCGAATTCGGCGATCGCCGTCCTGTGGTCGAACCGCTCCAGCAGGCGCATCCGGCAGCCGCTCACCAGCCAGCAATTGAGGCCGTTCCCGAGGGCGTGCATGTGGAAGAGAGGGAGGGGGAGGAGGAAGCGGTCGCGATCGGTGATCTGCCAGCAGGTGACGAGGTTCAGCGCGTTGGCCGCGAAGTTGTCGTGCGTCAGGATGGCGCCCTTCGACGCGCCGGTGGTGCCGGAGGTGTACATGATGGCGGCCGGCGTCTGGCCGTCGAGCTGTTCTTTTGGTCGCGTCGTGTCGTCGGACGTCAGTGATGCCAGCTCGCGCTCGGTGACGAACAGCTTCGGCTCGGCATCCGAAGTAATGTGCGCGATCTCCCGCTCGCGGTAGAGGATGTTCACCGGCACGAAGATCACGCCGAGCTTCAGGCAGGCGAGGAAGAGGTCGATGAACTCCACGCGGTTCGGGAGGTAGACGGCGAGCCGGTCGCCCTTGACGAAGCCGCGCGCCCGCAGCGCGTGCGCGACGCGGTTGCTGCGTGCCTCGACGTCGCCGAACGTGAGGCCGTCGAGCGCCGGCTGGCCGGCGCGGGCGACGAGGGAGAGGTCGAAGAGATGGAGGAGGTTCACGCGTCCAGCGTCTTGACCAGCTTCTTCGGCGCCACGGCGCGGTAGCTCTCGTCGATCCACGCCTTCAGGAGGTCCAGCGGCACCTCATCGCCCTGCTCGAACTTCGCCGTGACCCAGCCGTGCTTGCCCAGGCCGTAGTGCGTCGGCTCGGCGAACGGGAGATCGACGGCCATGTCCCGCGAGCTGGGCAGCTTCACCGACAGCGACAGCACCTCCGGCGTGGCGCGCATGAAGAGGTAGGCCTTCTTGTTCACCTTGATGGCCCGCTCCCCCCACGGGAAGTCTTCCGTCGCCTCCGGATAGGCGAACGCGTACTTGCGCAGCTCCGCCTCGACCTTGGCAAAGTCGGACTTTTTCTTCATCGCCGAAGTCTATAGACATCCTGCAGCGAGGCGATCGGAAAGTGCCGCTGCGGCGGCTCGATGATCCCCCGCTCGAAGCGGGTCACCTCCCCGAACGCGCCGAACAGCTCCCGCGCGAACGCCGGCGTGTGGAAGGTGCCGAAGCCGCTCCCCCCCTCCGCCCCGCCCACCACCTCGTGGTAGCCGGTCGCCTCGTACCGCGCGCGCGCCGCCGCGTCGAGGAGCAGGCTCGCGTACAGCGGCCCGTGCAAGGTGATGATCGCCGTGCCGCCCGGCCGCAGCACGCGCCGCACCTCGGTCACCCAGGCGCGCTGGCAGTCGAGCGGGAGGTGGGTGAAGACGGAGATGAGCTGCACGAGATCGACGCTCGCATCGCCGAGCGGCAGCGGCGGCCAGACGGTGCCCACCTCCCACCGCGCCACGTCGGCGAGATGCGAGCGGTTCCAGGTGATGAGATCCGCGTCGATGTCGGTGCCGGTCAGGCCGCGCGTCGGGTCGTCGCAGTGCCAACCGAGGAGGAGGCGTCCGGTGCCGCAGCCGATGTCGACCACGTCTTTTATCGGCGTGCCGCCGAGGTACGCCTCCATCGTGATCAGCCCGGAGACGATCGAGTCGCGATAGCCGGTCGGATTGGGGATGCCTTGCGTGACGGCGAGACGCGCGTCATCAGGCAGCGGCTGGGCATCGACGGCTTTCGCAAGACGCGCGAGCCGCTCGGCGTCGCCGACCTCGTACACGAACAGCGTCACACCGTTCGCCCGCAGCTCGTAGCGCGCTTCCTCCACCGGCATGACGAAATCGAAGCGGCACGTCGCGGCGCGCGGGATGGGAAGCGCGGCCAGCTCGGCGCAGGGCAGATTCGACGGCGCCTCGAAGACCTTCGCCCCGTCGCGCCAGACCTCGATGGCATCGATGGGCGGACCGTCGAGAGCCAGGGCGATGCCGAGGAAGCGGTGTGGCTCGCCGAAGCGGAGGCGGTGCGGATGGGGCTCGTCGAGGACGAAGATCGGATGCACGGGCGCGGACTCTAGCAGAGCAGCCACGGCTGAAGCCGCATGACATGCGCAGGCTTTTTGCTATCCGCGCAAAGGCAGGAGGTAAGTCACTCGTGAAACGCAACGCATTCCTGTTCCTCGTCCTCGTCGCTTTCGCCATCCCCGCGGCCGCGGCCGACCGCACGTTCGACATTACGGCCAACGCCGTGTGGGTCGACACCAACAGCAGCGGCACCTTCAACGCCGCCTCGCCGAACCAGCCGTTCGACATCAGCTTCGATGGCGAGCTCGGCTACGGCGCCGCGGTGAACGTCTTCTTCGGCGACGCCATCTCCATCGAGTTCGCCGGCTCCTCGGTGAACCAGGGCGTCAGCTTCCCGGGCCGCGTCCGTCCCGCCGGCTCGTCGCAGAGCGACCTGAAGATGATCCCGCTCACGGCCGTCCTCCAGTGGCACTTCATTCCCACCGGGCGCATCGATCCGTACATTGGCGCCGGTGCGGCGTACATCCTGTTCGACGACATTCAGAATCCGTCCGACCTGGGCAGCGGCGTGCAGCGGATCAACTTCAAGGACGACGTCGGCCTGGCCCTCAACGCAGGGATCGGCATCGGCCTCACGGACCATTTCGGCATCACCGTCGACGGCAAGTACGTGCCGATCAAGTCCTCCGCGACCGCGGTCTTCGTCACCGGCCCGGATACGGAGGCGAGGGTGAAGATCAATCCGGTGATCTTTTCGGCGGGGCTGACGTTCAAGTTCTGAGCGGAAACCGTTGTCGGTTGTCAGTTGTCGGTCGACAGTTCTACTGACAACTGACAACGCCTCTCTCGTATCATCCCCGCAGGATGCCCGGACCCGAGCTGCCTGCGCCGCTGACGCCGCTCCTCGGCCGCGCGCGCGAGTTGGAGGAGACGGAGCGGCTGCTGCGCGGCACGCGGCTGCTCACCATCACCGGTGCGGGCGGGAGCGGCAAGACCCGCCTCGCGCTGGAGCTGGCCCACCGCGTCCGGGACAGCTTCGAGGACGGCGTGGTGTGGGTCGAGCTCGCGCCGATCGACGACCCGGACCTCATCCCGCAGCAGATCCTCAATGCCCTCGGGCTGCGCGAGGTCGCCGCCGCGGACACGACCGCGGTGGCCATCGAGCGCCTCCGCGACCGCGACGTGCTCATCGTCTTCGACAACTGCGAGCACCTCGTCGACGGCTGCGCCGCAGTCGCCGAGTCCATCCTGCGGGTCTGCGGCAGCGCCGTCCTGATGGCCACCAGCCGCGAAGCGCTGGGCATCGGCGGCGAGCAGACCTGGCTCGTCCCGCCGCTCTCGCAGTCGGATGCGACGAGGCTCTTCGAGGAGCGGGCGCGCGCCGTCTCGCCATCGTTCGCCATCAACACCGACAACGAGGAGACGGTCGCTCGGATCTGCAAGCGGCTGGACGGCATCCCGCTGGCCATCGAGCTGGCCGCGGCGCGGGTGAAGGTCCTCTCCGTCGAACAGATCTCCAAGCGCCTGGCCGACGCCTTCCGCCTCCTCTCCTCCGGCTCGCGCACCCTCCCCCGCCACCGCACCATCCGCGAGACCATCGACTGGAGCTACCGCCTCCTCTCGCCCGACGAGCAGGTGCTGCTCCGCCGCCTGGCCGTCTTCGCCGACAGCTTCCCGCTCGACGCCGTGGAAGCCGTCTGCGGCGAGGACGTCCTCGAGCTCCTCGGCGCGCTCGTGGACAAGTCGCTGGTGATGGTCGACGGCCACCGCTACCGCCTGCTCGAGACCGTGCGCCAGTTTGCCGAGGAGAAGCTGGAGCAGGCGGGCGAGCGGGAGCGGTTCCGGGAGCGGCATGCGCTCTTCTACTTCGAGCTGATCGAGGCCGCCGAGCCGCGCGTCTTCGCCGGCGCCGTCGACATGCCGACCATCCTGCGCACCGACGACGAGATGGGGAACGTCCGCGCCGTCTTCGACTGGGCGGAGGAGGATGCCTCGCGCTCGGAGCTCGAGTTGCGCCTGATCTACGCCCTGCACTGGTATTGGTTCGCCCGCGGCCACTTCCACGAGGCGCGGCGGCGAATCGAGGAGGTGCTGACGCGCGCCGCCGATGTCCCGCCGCTGATCCGCGCCCGCGCGTATGTGGCCGCCGGACACGCCGCGGTCTGGCAGGGCGACTGGGCCGCGCTCCGGCCGCGCGTCGACGAGGCGGTGGCCATCCTGCGCAAGTCCGATGACCGCCGCGCGCTCGGCTCCGCCCTGGCCCTCCTC
>DATEOX010000104.1:0-3370 GCA_035273585.1 Thermoanaerobaculia bacterium | reverse complement strand
TGTTCTGGCGGTTGGTGATCAGGTCGTCGACCACGGTGGGGTCGGCCAGCGTCGAGGTGTCGCCGAGCGAGCCGAACTCGTCCTCGGCGATCTTGCGCAGGATCCGGCGCATGATCTTGCCCGAGCGGGTCTTGGGCAGGCCGGGCGAGAACTGGATCAGGTCGGGCGACGCGATGGGGCCGATCTCCTTGCGCACCCAGGCGACGAGCTCCTTGCGCAGCTCCTCGGACGGTTCCTCGCCGGCCATCAGGGTGACATAGGCGTAGATGCCCTGGCCCTTGATGTCGTGCGGGTAGCCCACCACGGCGGCTTCCGAGACCTTCGGATGGGCGACGAGCGCGGATTCCACCTCCGCCGTGCCCATGCGGTGGCCCGACACGTTGATCACGTCGTCGACGCGTCCGGTGATCCAGTAATAGCCGTCCGCATCGCGCCGGCAGCCGTCGCCCGTGAAATACTTGCCCGGATAGGTCGAGAAGTAGGTCTGCACGAAGCGCTCGTGGTCGCCGTAGACCGTGCGCATCTGGCCCGGCCAGGAATCGGCGATCACGAGGTTGCCCTCGGCGGCGCCCTCCAGCACCTTGCCGTCCGCGTCCACGATCTGCGGCTTCACGCCGAAGAACGGACGGGTGGCCGAGCCGGGCTTCAGCCGGGTGGCGCCGGGAAGCGGCGTGATCAGGATGCCGCCGGTCTCCGTCTGCCACCAGGTGTCGACGATCGGGCAGCGGTCGTCGCCGACCACGCGATGGTACCATTCCCAGGCTTCCGGATTGATCGGCTCGCCGACCGAGCCCAGGAGGCGCAGGGATTTGCGCGAGGTCTTCTTCACCGGCTCCTCGCCGGCCTGCATCAGGGAGCGGATCGCGGTCGGCGCGGTGTAGAAGATGTTGACCTGGTGCTTGTCGATCACCTCCCAGAAGCGGGAGATCGTCGGATAGGTGGGCACGCCCTCGAACATCAGCGTCGTGGCGCCGTTCGCCAGCGGCCCGTAGAGGATGTAGGAATGGCCCGTCACCCAGCCCACGTCGGCGGTGCACCAATAGACGTCGCCGTCGTGGTAATCGAACACGACTTGATGCGTCATCGCCGCATAGACGAGATAGCCCGCGGTGGTGTGCAGCACGCCCTTGGGCGTTCCGGTGCTGCCTGACGTGTAGAGGATGAACAGCGGATCCTCGGCGTTCATCTCCTCAACGGGGCAATCGTCGGAGACGAGTTCCGCCGCCTCGTGGTAATACACGTCGCGGCCCGGCACCATGTTGACGTCGGAGCCCGTGCGGCGCACCACCAGCACGTGATCGACCACGCCGGGTCCGACCCGTTCGATGGCGGCGTCCACGTTCACCTTCAGCGGAACTTTCCGGCCGCCGCGCAGGCCCTCGTCGGCCGTGATGACGAAGGCGGTTTTGGCGTCCTGGATGCGGCTGGCGAGCGAATCGGGCGAGAAGCCGCCGAACACCACGGAGTGGATCGCGCCGAGCCGCGCGCAGGCCAGCATGGCATAGGCGGCTTCCGGGATCATCGGCATGTAGATCGTGACCCGGTCGCCTTTCTCGACGCCGCGGTTGCGCATGATGTTGGCCATGCGGCAGACCTCCGCGTGCAGCTCGCGGTAGGTGATCGTCTTCGACTCGGACGGGTCGTCGCCCTCCCAGATGATCGCCACCTGATCGCCCCGGGTGTGGAGATGCCGGTCGACGCAGTTATAGGCCACGTTGGTGACGCCGTCCTCGAACCAGCGGATCGCCACGTTGTCGGGGCCGAAATGGGTGTTCTTGATCCGGGTCGGGGGCTTGAACCAATGGATGCGCTTGGCCTCCTCGGCCCAGAAGGCCTCCGGGTTCCTGATCGAAGCCTCGTACTTCGCCCGGTAGCCCGCATCGTCCAGATAGGCGCGATGCGTCCACTCGGCCGGCACGTCGTAGATCTTCTCTTCCATGGCGCTTCTCCCAGACGCTTGCCTGATGGATTTAGGTCTAGGTTTACGGAAATTGAGAGGGTCCGGGCAAGCGGGACGACGATCGGACTTTGGTCGTTCATACTTTCGGCGTTCGGGGGGCTGCGCTCGCGAGAGCCGCTTCCTCCAGGGCTTCGAGGAATCGCAGGCCCTCCTTCACACGCTCGGCGCCGAGTTTCTCGACGAGCGCACGGTTGACCACGTCCCAGCTGTCGAGGGCCGCCGAAAGCGCGGCGTCGCCTTCATCCGTGACACGCAGGCGCTTGCCCGCGCGGCCCCGGCCGCCTTCGCTTTCGACGAAGCGGCGCCGCTCCAGATGCTTCAGGTTGCGCACGACCGTGGTGGAATCGAAGCCCAAGGTCTCCGCAACGGCGCTGACGCTCGGGCCGTCCTGGCCGGCGATCGCCACAAGGAGCGAGAATTCCACGCCGGACAACCCCGTCGACCGGAGCTGCGCGCCGTAATGGCGCGACAGGACCGCCGCCGTCGCGCGGGTGCGGCGGCTCAGGCACGACTGGGCGACAGATCGAATTCTTTCATCCTTCATTGCGCGGTTCCTGAACAGTCCTGAAGGGGAATATCACTTTTTCGGAGAGAACCCGCCATGAGAACCCGCCAATCCGGCGAATGAAAAATGGGCCCTAGCAAAGCCGGTCCGCATCAAATAGTGTATCTACATTATTTATCGCGAGGCGGAACATGGCAAGAAGACGGGTGGTCGTCACGGGAATGGGGTTGGTCTCGCCGCTGGGCGTCGGCGTGGAGACCGCCTGGAAGCGGCTCCTTGCCGGACAATCCGGCCTCCGGCGCCTGCCCGACGCCATGGTCGCCGACCTCGGCGCGAAGATTGCCGGGACGGTCCCCGACCGGGTGATGGACTCCGAGGCCGGGTTCGATCCGGATCAGGTCATCCCCGTCAAGGACCGGAAGAAGATGGACCGCTTCATCCAGTTCGCCGTTCTTGCGGCGGAGGAGGCGTTGGCGCAGGCCGGCTGGAAACCTGAGACGGAAGCCGACCGGGAGCGGACGGCCACCGTGATCGCCTCGGGCGTCGGCGGCTTCCCCGCCATGATGGAGGCTGCCGAGACCGTTCGCGACAGGGGCCCGCGGCGGCTTTCGCCCTTCACCGTGCCGTCCTTCCTCGTCAATCTCGCCGCCGGGCAGGTCTCGATCCGGCACGGGTTCAAGGGCCCGCTCGGCGCGCCGACGACCGCCTGCGCGGCAAGCGTCCAGGCCCTGGGCGACGCGGCGCGCCTGATCCGCGCCGGTGAGGCGGACATTGCCGTTGCCGGAGGAGCCGAGGCCTGCATCGACCGCGTGAGCCTCGCAGGCTTCGCCGCGGCTCGCGCCTTGTCGACGGGGTTCAACGACGAGCCAGAGAAAGCCTCACGCCCCTTCGACGCGAACCGGGAC
>DATEOX010000103.1:0-11762 GCA_035273585.1 Thermoanaerobaculia bacterium | reverse complement strand
GGCGACGTCGAGGAAGGCGGCGATGTCCTCCACCGGGAAGTCGTTCGCCGCGATGTCGAGGTTGAAGGCGACGTTCCCCTTGCCGGGCGACCAGTTCGTGGTGCCGTTCAGCTTCACGTACGCCGTCCCCTGCCGCACGGTCATGTTCGCGAACGTCACGCGCCCCGACTCCGGCGTGCCGGTGACGAGCATCCGTCCCGTCCCCAGCCCCTTCAGCTTCAGCGTCTCGAGGTCGACGATCTCCAGCGCGCGCTCGACCGGATAGTCGACGGCATCGACGGCCAGGTCGAAGCGCGGCGAGGGGCCGCGGTCGGGGAACTCGATCGTGCCGGTCATCGAGAGGCGCGCCGCGCCGTCGCGGAAGACCGCCTTGTCGAACT
The DNA here is from genome assembly GCA_035273585.1 of Thermoanaerobaculia bacterium. Taxonomy (GTDB): domain Bacteria; phylum Acidobacteriota; class Thermoanaerobaculia; order Gp7-AA8; family Gp7-AA8; genus JAFAVZ01. Next base: position 11,382 of record DATEOX010000103.1, on the reverse strand, counting down.
GCAGCACGCTCTTCACGCCGTCGTAGCGCAGGTCGATGTCGGCATCGCCGAGGAGGATGTTGTTGTACTTCGTGCCGGTGCTGGCGATGTGGGCCACGACTCTCGGCGTCTTGAGGCGGCCGACCACCGTGCCGGTGATGTCGCCCGCCCCGCCGAAGCCGAGGAGCTTGAAGTCCGTCTTGCCGGCGGAGTGGGCGAAGTTGTACGCGGCGCGGTCGAGCTCGGAGAAGTCGCTGCTGTGGATCTTCAGCGCGAGATCGCTGCTGAGGTCCTCGATGCGCATCGAGCCGGTGAAGCCGATCGTCGACGCGTCGGTGACGAGCTCCCCGCGGCTGAAGCGGATCACGCCCTTGTCCAGCGCGAAGTCGGTCGAGCCGCCGACGGGGATCGGGTACTTCGCGTCCGAGAACGCCATCGCGTTCTTGGCCAGCTTCGCCGTGCCGGTGCCGGAGCCGTCGAGGACTTTGTCCTTGTTCCACTTGTACGCGAGCGTGCCGGTCGCGCCGCCGCGCAGGCCGGTGTCCTTCACCCCCCAGTCGCCGAACAGCTTCTCGAGCGAGACGCCGTTGAATCGGAGGTCGATCGACATCGGATACGGCTCGGTGTAGCCCGGCAGGTTGTAATGCGCGGAGAGCGTGCCGCCGCCGTACCTGGCCGTGTCGACGTCGAGCAGCGTCCGCTCGCCCGTCACGTTCATCTTGCCGTGGACGTTCGCCAGATCGTAGACGTCAGCGGTGAGCTTCGGCGCGACCCAGCCGCCGGTGAGCGCGAAGTTGCCCTGCTTGCCGCGCAGGCTGCCGTCCAGCGCGATCGTCCCCTGCAGCGTCTTCTGCACGCGGAAGATGTCGGCGATGCGCGCCAGCTCGATGCGCGAGTTGAGCTTCAGGTCGTACACGCCTTCGGTGAGCGGGTCGAGCTTGCCGGAGAGGAAGGCCTCGATGCCGTTGCCTTTCAGCGCCACCGACTTCAGGAGCAGGATGCCCGGCGTGTAGCGGAAGCCGCCGCGCAGGTCGACGTCGAACGGCTCGTAATCCTGGATGCGCACGTGCACGTGGGGGCTGGTGGCGAGGCCCTCGTACATGTCCTGCGCGGTGGTGATCTTGATCTGCGAGGCCAGGTTCTCCGCCACCGCGCCGATCTTGTGCTTGATGTCATCGAAGCTGAAGCCGCCGCCGGTGACGAACATCTCGCCCATCTCGAGGTGGTAGATGTCGAAGCGCCCGCGCTTGCCCGACTGCCAGTGCGGGAAGTTGTGCGCGCCGTTCGGATAGACCTCGAAGAAGAGGCGCGGATCGCGGATGTCGATCCGTCCGACCTTGATGCGCCGCCCCCAGAACGAGTCGACGCCGCCGGTGATCTCCACCTGGCGCACGGTAGCGAAGTACTTCGCCTTCCCGTTCGGCGCGTTGGCGATGCGCAGATCGTTGATGATCACCCGCGTCGGCCGGGAGCGGACGAAGACGACGTCGTGGATGTAGACGTCGCGTCCGAGCTTCGTTCTCAGCGTGTCCTCGATGCGGGCCCTGATCAGGCCGGCGAAGTTGCCCGTGCCGAGATACCACCAGCCGCCGCCGACGACGATGAGGAGGACCAGCAGCGTGACGGTGAAGATCCAGAACAGCGCCTTGAGGCAGCCCCACATCGGCCCCTTGCGCTGGCGCTCCCGCACCGAGCGGTGATGCCCGTGCGGATGTTCTTCTGATTCCGTCGGTTGCATGCCCTAACCGTGGCTGCCGCAGCGCTTGCTAACGCCGAGCCAGTAAATAGAGGTCCCGGAGGTTGTTCCCGGACGGCGCAATCATAATCGGCTCACCGATTTGCGCCGCGATGGACATCGAGTCGGACCGCTCCAGCGCCGCTTGCGTTCCGGGCGGCATTCGCGCGATGCGCGGCAAGTAGACACCCGCCGCGCCGCTGTTGCCGTCCACGCCGTCGGAGCCGGCGAAGAGCGCCTCGATGTCGCTCTCGCCCATGGCTCTGGCGAAGCGCACCGCGAGCTCGCTGCACCGCCCGCCCTTCCCGTCACCCGTCATGCGCACGGTGGGCTCGCCGCCGGCGATGATCATTTGGCCCTTTCGTAACGTTCTTGCGCGCTCCGCGAGCCGTTGCGCGGCCTCTTCGACGTCGGTCTCGATCTGTCCCTCCCACCGCTCCACCGTGGCTCCGTCCCGAATGGCGATGGCGACGGCCGTGGCGGTGAGCGTGTCGTTGTCGGCGATCAGCTTCGCCTCGCCGACCGTATCGCGAACCGTGTCCGGCACGTCCGCTCGGCGGAGGGTTTTCACGATGTCGTCACAGCCGCCGAGGCGCTCCAGGATGGCGATGGCGTCGTCCTTGGTGCTCGTGTCCGGCAGTGTCGGACCGGAGGCGACGTCGGCCAGCGCGCCGCGCGCGACGTCGGAGTAGACGAGCGTGATGCCGCTGCGGATCAGCCGGCCGCCTTTGATGGCGGAGAGGTGCTTGCGGACGACGTTCATCTCGTGGATCGGCAGGCCGCTGGCGAGCAGTTGTCGGTTGACGGTCGTCAGTTGTCGGTTGGTGAAGGGCGGGAGCGCGACTTCCACGCAGGCGGAGCCGCCGCCGGAGATGAGGAAGAGGATCTCCTCGTGCTCTTTGACGAACTCCAGCAGCCGCGCGCCCGCCTCGAAGCTGTCGTCCGTGATGTCGGGATGGCCGCCCTTCACCACGATGGCGCGCGTCCTCGGCTCGCGGTAGCCGTGCGGCGATGCCACGAACGCGTCGCGCGCATGATGCGCGACGCCGTCGAGCAGCGCGCCCGCGCACTTGCCGATGGCCACCACGTCGCGCGGCATGTCCGGCGTCAGCACCTCGCGCACGAGGCGCTCGGGGGCGCAGCGGGCGAGGGTTCGCCGATACAGTTCGACCAGTGTCATCCTGAGCCCCGCAGAGGGCGAAGGATCTCCTCGCAAGCGCTGGGAGATCCTTCGCTTCGCTCAGGATGACACGAGGCGCGCTATCCTGAAGCGACATGCATCGTCCCCGCCTCCGCTCGCGCGTGCTGCTCCTCACCGGCGCGTTCGCGGTCGTCCTCTTCGCCGTCACGTTCGGCTTGAGCTGGCGCGCGCATCAGGCGCAGCAGCGCTGGTCGCGCCTCATCGGCGTCGAGACGGAGGCCATCGGCTCACTCGAAGAGCTGATCCGGGCCCAGAACGCCTACCGCGCGCACTTTGTCCCCGGCCCCGATGCCCCCGCCCGCTATCGCGTCGTGACCCAGCTCCTGCAGAGCGACGCGCTGCAGTTCGTCGACACCGGCACGCTGCGCGGACGCGTCCGCGCCTTCCGCGAGGTCATCGCCGAGCCGGCGCCGCGCGCGGAGGACGTGGCCGCAACTTCGACCGCCGTGGTGGCCGAGGCGCAGCGGATCGTGGGCGAACGAAAGCGGGAGATCGCCAGGCAGTTGCCGGCGCTGGAGCGCGACACGAACGACATGATGCGCGGCGGCCTGGCCGTGGCCTGGATCATCGTCCTCTTCTCCTTCGCCGTCGTGCAGACCACGCTGCGCAAGGTCGTCCGTCCCATCGAGGAGCTCTCCGCGGCCGCCGACCGCATCGCGGCGGGCGACGTCACCGCGCAGGCGCCGGTCGCGGGCGACCGGGAGATCGCCACGCTCGCCGTCGCGCTGAACCGGATGGCCGATGAGCTGAAGGCCCGCGCCCGCACCGACGAGCTCACCGAGCTGCCGAACTTCCGCGCCTTCCGGGAGCGCATCGACGGCGAGATCGAGCGCGCCGGCCGCTACCCGGAGAATTTCGGCGTCCTCGTCCTCGACCTCGACCGCTTCAAGAAGTACAACGACACCTTCGGTCATCCGGCCGGCAACGACGCCCTGCAGCGAGTGGCGCGCGTGATCCGCGACACGGTGCGCGCCGTCGACTTTCCCGCGCGCTACGGCGGCGAGGAGTTCGCCGTCATCGTGCCGAACATCGATGCCCGCTCGCTCTCCGCCATCGCCGAGCGTATCCGCGCCGGCGTCGAGGCCATGCCCGCGCCGGCCGACGGCGCGCAGGTCACGGTGAGCATCGGCGCGGCCATCTACCCGGTCGACGGCGCCGACCGCGAGGCGCTCTTCAACACCGCGGACGAGCGCCTTTACGCGGCGAAGAAGGCCGGACGCAACCGGGTCATGGCGCCGACTCCAGGCGCGCGATCAGCCGTTCCAGCGTCCGCGTGAGACCGCTCAGCTCCTTCTCCGAGAACTCCTCCCCGAGCGACGCCAGCCACTCCTCGTACGCGGGGCGCATCCGCTCCACCAGCGTCCGCCCGCGCCGGGTGAGCTGCACGCGCGACGAGCGGAGGTCCTTCGGGTCGTCGCTCCGGTCCGCCAGGCCGAGCTGCTCCAGGCGGGTCATCATCCCGGTCATGTTCTGCTTGGAGACGAGCAGGCGCCGGGCGACCGCGGCCAGGGTCATCGGCTGCTCCGACTCGCCGAGAACCGAGAGCACTGCCCACTGCTGCGGCGTGATCTTCCCTTTGGCGAAGATCGGCGCCAGGCGGCGCGTGAGCAGATTGGCGAGCTGCATCACGCCCGCGACGAGGTCCCGGTCGGGCATGACCGTCAATCTATTGACGATCAGGATCGATTGTCAACGTATCGCCGGAGCGATGAGCGATCGGCGATCAACGAATGGACTTGAAGATCCCGCGCCCGGCGAAGATCGCCGCGTCCCCCAGCTCCTCCTCGATGCGCAGGAGCTGGTTGTACTTGGCCATCCGGTCGCTGCGCGACGCCGACCCGGTCTTGATCTGCCCCGCGTTCGTCGCGACGGCGAGATCGGCGATGGTGGAGTCCTCCGTCTCGCCCGAGCGGTGCGACACGATGGCCCGGTAGCCGGCGCGTTTGCCGATCTCGATCGCTTCCAGCGTCTCGGTCAGCGTCCCGATCTGGTTCACCTTGATGAGGATTGCGTTGGCGATGCCCCGCTCGATCCCCTTGGCGAAGATCTCCGGATTGGTGACGAAGAGGTCGTCGCCGACGAGCTGCACGCTCGCCCCCAGCACCTCGCTCAGCGTTTCCCAGCCGTCCCAGTCGCCCTCGGCCAGGCCGTCTTCGATCGAGATGATCGGGTACTTCTGGGTCAGCTCGCGGTAGTACTCGATCATCTCCTCGCTGGAGCGCTTCTCGTCTTCGAAGGCGTACTGCTTCTTCTCGAAGAACTCGCTGGCCGCGACGTCCAGCCCGAGGTAGATCTGCTCGCCCGCGCGGTAGCCGGCCTTCCCGATTGCCGCCAGGATCAAATCCAGCGCCTCGGCGTTCGACTTCAGGTCCGGCGCGAAGCCCCCCTCGTCGCCGACGGCCGTGGTCAGCTTCTTGTCGTGGAGGATCTTCTTCAGTTGATGAAAGGTCTCGACGCCTGCCCGCAGCGCGTCGGCGAAGGTGTCGAAGCCGGCGGGGATGATCATGAACTCCTGGACGTCGAGGTTGTTGTCGGCGTGCGCGCCGCCGTTGATGACGTTCATCATCGGCACCGGCAGCGTGCGCGCCCCGGTCCCGCCGAGGTAGAGGAACAGCGGCAGGCCGCTCGCTTCCGCTGCAGCGCGGGCCACGGCGAGCGACACGCCGAGGATGGCGTTCGCGCCGAGGTTAGCTTTGTTGTCCGTGCCGTCCATCTGCTTCATGACCAGGTCGATCATGGCCTGCTCGCGGGCGTCCATCCCCTCCACTTCCTTGGCGATGACCTCCACGTTCTCCACCGCGTGCAGGACGCCTTTGCCGCCGAAGCGCTTCTTCTCGTTGTCGCGCAGCTCGAGCGCCTCGCGCGAGCCGGTGGAGGCGCCGGACGGCACGGCGAACCGCCCCACCGCGCCGGAGTCGAGCAGACAGTCCACCTCGAGGGTCGGATTGCCGCGCGAGTCGAGGATCTCGCGCCCGAACAGCTCTTCGATCTTGAACATGGCGGGCGCATTCTAGTTCGGTACACTCTTCCAACGGAATGTCGATCCAAGAGTCGATCGAGTTCATCCTCGGGAACTACCTGGAGGCGCGCGAAGGCCCGTTCGCCGGCGAGCGACGGATCCGCTCGGCGTTCGAGGACCTGATCGAGGAGATCGCCGCGCTGCCGTTCTTCGCGCGCTACCCATCGCTGGACATCAAGTTCTCGATGGGGAAAGGCTCATGGGCGCGCGTGCCGTTCGTCATGTTGTACGACACGCGCGAGACGACCTCGGCGCGCCGTGGCGTGTACTGCGCGATCCTTTTCCGTGAAGACATGAGCGGTCTGTACATCACGCTCAATCAGGGCGCGACCCAGGCGCGCGAGCAGGTGCCGTTCTCATTCCGCAGCGCGCTCACCCAGAATGCCACGCGCATTCGCGAGCTGCTGCCGAAGAGTCTCAGGACGTACTTCAATTTCGACGGGAACATCGATCTGCGAACGAGCGGTCAGGCGACAGCGTACGAAGCCGGTACGATCGTGCAGAACTTCTACGAGAGAGGTCGCATCCCGCCTGATGAGCAGCTCGGGATCGAGCTGGACCTGCTCGTTCAGGCATATGAAAGCGTGCTGCGAGGCGATCGCCAGGTGCCGCAGCCGGCGGCTCCGCCCGCCTTGCATCGCAGCTTCGACCGCGCCGAAGCGACCGAGCGTCTCATCACCACCATCGCCGCGACGGGCTTTCACTTCCAGCCTTGGCAGATCGCCACCTACGTCACCGCTCTGCGCACCAAGCCATTCGTCATCCTCGCCGGCGTCAGCGGAACCGGCAAGTCGCGGCTGCCCGGGCTTGTGGCGAAGGGGACGGCCAGCAGTTACAACCTGATCGCCGTCCGGCCGGACTGGACCGACAGCGCGGACGTCATCGGCTACTCGAACCTGCAAAAGACCTTCGTCCCCGGTGCGGTGCTGCGCGATGCGCAGCGGGCCGCCACGCATCCGGAAACGCTGTACACGACGATCCTCGACGAGATGAACCTGGCCCGCGTGGAGCTCTACTTCGCGGAGGTGCTCAGTTTCATCGAGAGCCGGGAACGCTTACCTGGCGGGGGCTTCCAGAGCCGGCCTCTGGTCAGCCATCAGCTCAGCGAGGAGGATGCGCACTGGGGCGAGGTCCGGCTACCACCGAACCTGGCCATCGTCGGGACGGTGAACATGGATGAGAGCTCGCACGGTTTCAGCCGCAAGGTGCTCGACCGCGCGTTCACCATCGAACTGTCCGACATCGACCTGGGCGTCTGGCGGCCGAGCGTCACCCGCGAGGCAGCCGATGCCGACGTCTGGCCCGCATCGGCCTGGTATCCGCGCGCCACGCGTCTCGCAGACCTCGGGGTGATCTCCGTCGATGACGAGCAGCAGATCGTCTCCGCCATCGAGACGGTAAAGTCGGTCAACGCGTTGCTGCTCGAGGCCCAGCTTCAGATCGGTTTTCGCGTGCGCGACGAGATCGCGCTCTTCATGCTGAATGCCTCAGAGGTGGAGGACGCCTTCCGCACGACGGACGGTGCGAAGGTCGATCCGCTCGATCTGGCCCTGCACATGAAGATCCTGCCGCGCATCATCGGCGGGAGCCTGCCGGTGCAGCGCGCCGTCATCCGGATGCTCGGATGGGCCATCACCGGCGAGCCGTTTCGGGACGAAGATGCAGCCAACCTGGCCGTGGCGAAGTGGACCGACGGCGGCAGGCCGTCGACGATCGCCGGCGCACGCTTCCCGCGCACGGCCGCCCGTCTGGCGCTGATGTGGGACCGCTTCACGGCCGAGGGTCATACCTCGTTCTGGTTGTGACGTGCGGGAGCTCTTTCGCATCGTCACCGACCGCGTCGCGCTGGAGTGGGGTCTCGCGCGGGAGAAAGAGGTCACGCCGCTGGCCGGCAGCGAGCCGCCTCCCGGGCTGCTCGACATCAGGCTCCGGCGCGGCGCGAACGTCATCGAAATCCGGAGGGAGGAGGTCCCGGCGCGAGCAGCCGCCGATCCGAAGGAGCGCATCGGGCCGCGGCTGTTCGAGGAGACCGACTACAAGGTCCTGATCGAAGGCGCGGCGCCGCGCGTCGAGCATGATGATCCGCAGCTCGTCGCCAACCTCTCCCCGAACCGCGGCGGGACATCGCTGTATGGCGTGATCAATTTCGGCAGCCAGATCGGCCGCAGTACGTTCCGCGTCTACGCAGGCGATGAGCTGGAGCTCGAGCTGACCATCGAGGTCTTCCCGACGAAGCTCGACTACGAGAACGACTACTACGAGATGCTGGCCGATGCGCAGAACTTTGTCACCGGCCTCGCCTTCCGCTACGTCGGCGCGACGTATCGCTCCGTCGGCACCGGGCGCGTGGCGAAGCAGGCGAACGTCGAGTGGCTGGCCATCCTGCGCCACGAGGTCGGCGGTTTGGATCGGGCCATGCGGCGCATCGCGCGGCATCCGTCGCGCTCCATCGAGCGGGACGCCGTCGCCGTGCGGCCGCATCGCGTCCGCCGGCCCGACACCTCGGTGCGGCGATCGCTCCGGCGCGCGGCGGCGGACGACGACCAGCGCACGATCGAGCAGCGGCTGCCGCATCCGTCGCTGAACACGCCGGAGCATCGCTGGCTGCGCGCGCAACTGGTCGGTATCCGCCAGCGGCTCACCGCCTTGTACGACGTCGAGTCGAAGCGGCGGGACGGCCGGACGAAGCCGCGCGTGCTGGACGACCTCCGCTCCTTCGAGCAGACCGTCGCGCGGCTGCTCCAGCTCGAGCCGATGCGCGAGGCGGAGGGGGAGCCGCCGGCCGGTTTCGGATCGTTGCAATTGCTCAAGGTGCCCGGCTACCGCGAGGCGTACGGCGCCTGCATGCGCCTGACCATGGGTCTGCGCGTCGACGCCGAGGCGCTGCGCGTGTCGGTCAAGGAGCTCAGCTCGCTGTACGAGTACTGGTGTTTCTTCGCCATCCTCCGTGCCATCGCCCAGCTCACCGGCGAAGAGGTGCCGCCGGAGGACGTCGTGCAGCGGACCGAGCGCGGGCTGCACGTCGGAATCCGCCGCGGCAAGGAGCGGACGGTCGTCTTCGGCCGCAACCGCGCCCGCCGCATCTCCGCCACGTACGCACCGAACTGGACGACGTCGCTCATCGACCAGCGGCCGGACTTCCTCATCTCGATCGAGGAGGACGGCTGGCCAATCGCGCGGCTGGTGATCGATGCGAAGTACCGCGTCGATGCCTCGCGCGAATACGTCCAGCGCCACGGCGCGCCCGGGCCGCCGGCCGATGCACTGAACGTGCTGCACCGCTATCGCGATGCGATCCTCGATCCAAGCCCCGACGAACAGTCCCTCAAGCGCAGCGTCATCGAGGCGGCCGCGCTGTTCCCGCTGCGCGACCGGACGGACGGCGAGTTCGAGCGCACCGCGCTGTGGCAGTCTTTCAACCGCCTCGGCATCGGCGCCATCCCGCTGCTGCCGAACGGCGAGCAATACCTGGATCAGTGGCTCGGCTCGATGCTGCGCCGCAGCGGCTGGGAGCTGGCCGATCGCGCGACGCCGCATCACACGGCCGAACAGTTGTGGCAGTGGCGCGAGCTGGCCACCCAGCCGGTGCTCATCGGCACGCTCCGCACGAAAGACGAGCAGCGCCACCTCGACTGGATCCGCGAGCGGCGGCTCTACTACACGCCGCGCACCCGGCAGCGCCGTCTCTTCCAGACGAAGCGCGTCGCGCTCTACAGCTCCGCCGAAACGGAGCCGATCGGGCGCGTCCGCTTCTGGGCGGATGTGAAGACGGTGGATGTCGTCCGCCGGGGCGACATCGACACGCCGTGGCCGGCGGATGATCCCGATGCGGAGCAGATCCTCTACGAGCTCGATGATCTGCGCGACGGGTACGACATCGTCAACGAGGCGGGCGACCGCATGTCGACGAACCGCTGGTCATCGCGTCTCGGGTTGCGCCGCGCGCGCGTGCTGCGCGAGCTCGCGCTGGAGACGGAGCCGGAGTGGCGTGTGTACGAGCACCTGCGGGTGATCGACAAGGCGTTCCGCCTGACGCCGATGCGCGCCACGGCCGCGGTCGAGCGCGGTCGGGCCATGTTCGTCGTCGGCGAGCTGCGCATCCGTCACACGGGCGGCGATCGTTTCCGCGTCTCGATGCCGGGCGAGGCGCCGCAGGAGCTGAAGTTGGATGAGCTGCTCGTCTGGCTCGGTTAGACGATCGCCCGTCCCAGCGTCTCACGGATCTCCCGGAACACGTTCTCCGGCGGGATGCCGAGCTCGCGGAACGACGACGCGCGCTTGAAGAGGTTCTCCGCCGCTTTCTCGTCGAACACGCGGGAGTCGACGGTGCGGTTGTTCAGCTCGCAGAAGGCGAAGAGCGACGCGAGGGCCAGGCGGCGGTTGCCGCCGCGGAAGGGGCGGGCGGTGAGGAGGGCGAAGATGAAGGCCGCCACTTTGTCGGAGAACGACGGGTAGGCCTCGCGGCCGAGGGTCGTGACCTGCGGGCGCTGCACGGCGTTGAGGAGGGCGAACTGCGACTCGATGACGCCCGGATGCGCGGCCGTGCCGCCGAACTCGGCGGAGACGGCGCGGTGCAGCTCGACCAGATCCTGGACGCTGAGGTAGCGCGTTCCGCCGCCGTCAGTCAGTGAGCCGGCGGAAAGCGTTGGGGTACTTTTTGATTGCGCGCTTGAAGGCGTTGGCGACGATGGGGTTGGTGAAGGTTCCGGCTTCTGCGGGCGCGGCTGCGGGGCGGCGGGCGCTGGGCTTGCCGTTTCCGCCCGCTTTGCCGCCGGCTTCGTCTTTTTGGTTGCCGGCGCCGGCTTGCTTGCCGGTTTTGACGTCTTTGGCTTTGCTGCTGCCGGCCGCTTTGGCGCTGCCGCTGCTTTTTTCGCCGGCTGCTTTGCTGTTTTTGCCCGAGGAGGCTTTGCTGGCTGTTTGGGCTGCTTTGGCTTTTGCTTTGTCGCCATGCTTCATCTCAGTCCTCGAACATACATCGTAGGACCGTTAACTCTTTGAGTCAATGGGCTTTATTCGCCCGCAGCAAACCTTGACCCGCTGAGAATGGAAATGGCGTGACGGTGCTAAGTGTCTGAAAACGGACCAGTTGACCTCGCGATGGCGGTGCACCGGTTCGTGTGCAATCAATCGGCGACTGCCTCCTCATCGCCGCCCGCCGACTCCACTTCCGGCTTGTAGTCGAGGGCCAGCAGCTCTCGGGCCTTCTCCGTCAGGGTGAAGCTGTCTCTGCTGTCGCTGGCCGTCAAATAACCTTTGTCGATCAGCCCCTGCGCGGGCGCCTCGCCGCCGCCGACCGGGTGCTTGATGGCCTTGATGGTCGCAGCCGGCAGGGTCTCGGCTGCCAGGCGGCGGAACTCCTGCAGCACGCGGATCTCCTGAATGCTGAGGGGGTAGGGAAGGATGATGGGCAAGCGGCTTCCTCCTCACTGCGATTGTACAGGCTGACAG
>DATEOX010000102.1:0-2029 GCA_035273585.1 Thermoanaerobaculia bacterium | reverse complement strand
GCACGACCTGCTTGCCCACCTGTTTCGCCGCCGGGCTCCCCAGCACCTCCTCCACCAGCCCTTTCTCCTGACGTCCGCGCGATGGCGCCGGCCTGGAGGTCGTCGACCGGGAGCGCGTCCGCGGCGGCTCGACGTTCTTCGCCGCCGTGAATCGCACCGGCGCGCCGAAGCTCACCCGCTTGGGCGCCGGCGCCTCCTCTTCCTGCTCCACGCTCGACGCCAGCTTCCGGGCCAGGATCTCCCGCGCGCTCTCCCGATCGATGGCGTGCTCGTACTTGGAAGCTAGTGCGGAGCGGCCGATGACCTCCGCGTAGTCTTCATCTCCGATCGCGGTCATCGACGACGACGGTGGCAGTATCTGGGCCACGGCCACCGCGGTCGGAATGCCGCGCGGATCGAGGACGGTGACGAGCGCCTCGCCGATGCCCATCGACGTCAGCGTCTTGTCGATGGCGTAGTGCTCGCTGATCGGAAACGTCGAGGCGGTGGCCTTCAGGTTCTTCGCGTCCTTCGGCGTGAAGGCGCGGATCGCATGCTGGATGCGGTTGCCGAGTTGGGCCAGCACGTCCTCCGCGACGTCCTTCGGCGTCTGGGTCACGAAGAAGACGCCCACGCCCTTGGAGCGGATGAGGCGCGCCACCTGCTCGATGTGCTCCACGAGCGCGGACGAGGCATCGTCGAAGAGCAGGTGCGCCTCGTCGAAGAAGAAGACGAGCTTTGGCTTCGGCGCATCGCCGACCTCCGGCATCCGGTAATAGAACTGCCCCAGGAGCCACATGAGGAAGGTAGACCAGAGGCGCGGCTTGTCCTGCACGTCGGCCAGCGAGAGGACGTTGATCACGCCGCGGCCGCCGTCGGTGCGCATCAGGTCGTCGATCTCCAGCTCCGGCTCGCCGAAAAAGCGCGCCGCCCCCTGCTGCTCGAGCTCCACCATCTTGCGCAGGAGCACGCCGACCGTCGCGCCGGACATCCCGCCGTACTCCTTCAGCTCGCCCTTGCCGACGCCGGCCAGGTACTGGAGCACCTCGCGCAGGTCGCTGAAGTCGAGGAGCGGCATCTGCCGGTCGTCGCAGTATTTGAAGACCATGGCCAGGACGCTCTGCTGCACGTCCGTGAGGTCGAGCACTTTGCCGAGGAGCACCGGTCCGAAGGAGGAGACGGTGGCGCGGAGCTGGATGCCGCGCTGGCCGGTGAGGCTGAAGAACTCGACCGGGAAGGCTTCCGGATGCGGCTCGAGCCCGACCTGTCCGAGGCGGGTGGCGACCCGCTCGTTGATCTCGCCGGCGCGGGCCAGGCCGGCCAGGTCGCCCTTCACGTCGGCCAGGAACACCGGCACGCCGTTGCGGGAGAGCTCCTCGGCCAGCAGTTGCAGCGTCCGCGTCTTGCCCGTGCCGGTCGAGCCGGCGATCAGGCCGTGGCGGTTCATCATCGCCAGCGGGATGCGGATGGGGAGCTCGGCGTTGGGCCCGTCGTCCTGCAGGACGTGGCCGATGGTGAGCGCCGGGGCGTCGAATCCGTAGGCGGCGCGGAAGGTCTCTTCGAAGTTGGTCATCGTTTTGGTTTTACCATGGCGCGCCATGAAGATCGGATTCATCGGACTCGGCGCCATGGGCTTCCCGATGGCGGGCCATCTGGCCAAAGAGCACGACGTCACCGTCTGGAACCGGACGCGCGAGAAGGCGGAGCGTCATGCCCGTGAGCACGGCACAAAGCTCGCCAACGAGCTGGCGGACGTCGCCGCGAACGAGGTGATCATCACCATGCTGCCGACCAGCCGCGAGGTGGACGAGATCGTCGACCAGCTCGAGGCGCATCTGAAGCCGGGGACGCTCTGGATCGACGCCACGAGCGGCGACCCGAACGTCAGCCGCGAGACGTCGAAGCGGCTGGCGGCGAAGGGCGTGGAGTTCGTCGATGCGCCGGTGACCGGCGCCGTCGTCGGCGCGGAGAACGCGACGCTGACCATCATGATGGGCGGCTCTTCGGCGAACGTCGAAAAGGCCAAGGACATCCTGAAGATCAACGGCAA
>DATEOX010000101.1:0-3183 GCA_035273585.1 Thermoanaerobaculia bacterium | reverse complement strand
GCGGGGAGAAGGTGCCCGAAGGGCGGATGAGGGGCGCGGATTCGATCGGCGTGGCGCAGCGCGCGCCAAAGCTGCGCAGAGTGCATAATGGCTCACGCTTCAGCCAAAAGAAGGAGAGCGTCTCATGCGACTGGCCGCCAGGTTCGTGCCCCTTCTCCTCGTCTGTCTTCCCGCCGCCGCCCAGCACTTCCATCACCACGCCGATGCGTCCGCGAGCGAGCAGTTCCTCCGCTCGCCGTGCGAGAAGACCTATGCGAAGCCGGCCCTCGAGCCGAAATGGCAGAAGGTGGAGTGGAAGGTCACCGGCAAAGAGACCGCGCGCACGTACTTCAATCAGGGAATGACGCACTACTACGGCTTCAACTTCGAGGAGGCGGCGCGCAACTTCCGCGCGGCGCTGGACGAGGATTCCTCGATGGCCATGGCCGCGTGGGGCATCGCGCTGGCCTCGGGGCCGAACATCAACATCAACATGGAGGGCGAGTGCGCCAAGCAGGCCGTGGCCATGAGCATCCACGCGGACGACCTGGCAAAGACGCAGCCCGGCATCAGCGATTTCGAGCGCGCCACGATCAGCGCGCTGAGGGTGCGCTACGAGCGAGGGCTGGACCCGGTTGCGTACGCGGCGGCCATGCGGCGCGTCTGGACGGCGCCATTCACCTCCAGGAACGACCCGAACGTGACCGCGGTCTACGCGGAGAGCGTGATGGACCTCCGTCCGTGGGGCCTGTTCGACAACGCGCATCGGCCCGCGCTCGACACGGATGAGACCATCCGCGCGCTCGAGGACGCGTTGAAGGTGAAGGACGACGCCGTCGGCCCGAACCATCTGCTGATCCACGCCGTCGAAGCCGGCCCGTCGCCCGCCAAGGCGCAACACGCAGCGGCCATCCTCGCCGGCCTCGTGCCGGATTCGGGCCACCTCGTGCACATGCCCTCGCACATCAACCTGCTGCTCGGCAACTACGCGGAGGCGGTCGGGAACAACGCCGATGCCGTGGACGCGGACAAGCGCAACTACGAGGCCGTGTGCGCCGACAAATTCAATGATTATTGGGCACGGCCCGGCTGCCCGGCGGTCTACTACGGCCACTACCTCGGCCACAATTACTTCTTCCAATCCGTCGCCGCGGCGTTCGCGGGCAAGAGCAAAGTCGCGATCGACTCCGCGGAGGCGACGGAAGCGCACGTGCGGCGATTCGTGGTCAACGAACCAGGCTTGCAGCGTTACCTGACCGCGCCGCTGATGATGCTCGTCGCGCATCAGCGCTGGGACAAGTTACCGACAGCGCAGCCGGACGCAAAGTGTTATGCAGAACCTCCGTTCGAGGCCGAAAAATACTGGACGGGCTGTCACATCCTCCGGTCGGTGTTCTTCTATGCACACGCGATGAGGAGTGCATGGCAAGGGAAGGCCACAGACGCGCGCACGGTGTACGCCTTGATGAAGAATGAGATGAAGCTGATCGCGCCGAAGACGCCGACCGGCTGGGGCAACAACACCGCCGCCGCCGTGCTCGCCGTGCCCGAGCAGCTTCTCCTCGCCCGCATCGCCTGGGCCGAGCCGAACAGAAAGGACGAGGCGATCGAGTACCTCAAGCTCGCCGTCACGTATGAGGACGCGATGGTCTACGACGAGCCGCCGCAGTGGTTCGCCCCCGCGCGCGAGTATCTCGGCGGCGCGTACCTGCAGGACGGTCAGTTCGCCAAGGCGGTCGAGACGTTCCACGACGCGCTGGGGCGGCATCCGAGGAGCGGCCGCGCTCTCTATGGCCTCATGCGTGCGTGCGAAAAGGTGCCCGCGAACCCGAAGTGCCCGGCCGACATCAAGGACCAGTTCGAGAAGGCGTGGAAGAGCTCCGCCGACTACGACATGAGCGTCGACAAGCTCTGGTGAACTACAACACGATCCTGCCCTTGCGAGTCGAGCGAAACTCGCAAGGTCGCGGTTTCCGGGCGCTGAGCCCCACGGAATCAGCGAGTGATGCCACTCCCTTCCATCGGCGCCGCCAACCGGCGAGCGCCAGCGAAGCCGCCGTCGCCGGCCCAGCGTCGATATCGGGCCGGCTGGAGAGCCGGCCCTACATTCCCTACTTGCATCCCTCCCACATCTTCGGCTGCTGGCCGCTGCGGATGATCGCGTCGTCCTTCGCCCAGCGCGGGCCCTTGCTGGCCCAGGTCGACTCGTCGAAGGCGCCGTCGCTGCCGGGGCTGGCCAGGATGTAGGCCTTGCCGTCGGCGAACGAGCGGTAGAGGTACGCGTTCCCCCAGCCGTCCTTCAGCGGCATGTCCCGGATGTAGACCGGCGAGGCGAGCGGCGCGAGCTGCTCGATCGACGACGCCTCGGGGTAGCGGTTGTGGTCCTTGTAGTACGCCTCGACCGTGATCCGCAGCGCCTGGAGGTCGCCCATGGTGTGCTGCGCGGCCTGGCAGTCGCTGGACACCTGCTGGGCATCGGTGGCGAGGGTGAAAACGAAGAGCAGAGGGATGAGGTAACGGTCCATTGTCTTTCTCCTGTCGTTCTGTATTAGATATCTAATACAGTAAGTCTCGGTCGAACGGTTGTCAAGAGGTGTGCATTACGATCAGCAGATGTTCACCCCCGCCCGCGTCGACCACGACGAGCTTCTCGACGAGCACGATGCTCCCCGCCCGGACATGGAGCGCTCGCTGCGCGACCTGCGCCGCATCAACCGCTGGCTGGGGGGCATCTCGATCTACCAGCGGCTCCTGAAGCGGCACAGCGGAGTGCTCGACGGCCTGGCGGTGCTCGACGTTGGCGCGGGGACGGCGGACCTCGTCTCCTCCCTCCCCGGTGACGCCCTCCGCATCGCGCTCGACTTCAAGATCGACCACCTCCTCTACCTGCGCGAAGGCACGCGCGTCCGGCGCGTCGTGGGCGACGCGCTGCGCCTCCCCTTCCGCGACGGCTCGGTCGACCTCGTCACCTCCTCGCACTTCTTCCATCACTTCGATGAGGCGGAGAATGCGCGCATCCTCGCGGAGGCTGTGAGGGTGGGGAGGAAAGGAGCGGTGGTGATCGATACGAGGCGGCACTACGTCCCGCTGCTGCTCGTGCGGCTGCTGGCCGCGCTGCGCCTCGTCGGCCGCATCACCCGCTTCGACGCCCCCACCTCGGTGCTGCGCGGCTACACGCCGGACGAGGCGCGGCGGGTGATGGGG
>DATEOX010000100.1:0-9850 GCA_035273585.1 Thermoanaerobaculia bacterium | reverse complement strand
TCGATGATGGGCCGGCTGGAGAGCCGGCCCTACATTTTTGCGCCCGGCGCCAGCCCCAGCGGTCTTCGCTCCAGCCGCTCGATGTGCTCTCCGTACTCCGCTTCCGCGAGCAGCGTGAGCTGATACGCCCGCGCGAGCTTGTCGATCCAGCCGCGCACGTCGCGCTCGTCGAGCTGGGGCAGCGTGTCCTCCAGCTCCGCGGCGAGCTGCGGAAAGCGCGGACGGATGCGCGCCAGCAGCAGGTCGTGCGAGTTGTCCTTGTTCATCACGCGCAAGGCGTCGAGCATCAGGATGTTGGTCGTCCCTTCCCAGATCGGCAGCACCTGGGCGTCGCGCAGCAGGCGCGGCATCGGCCAGTCCTCGATGTAGCCGTTGCCGCCCATGATCTCCATCGCCTCGGAGACGCAGGGCACGGCCAGCTTGCCGGTGACCGCCTTGGCGATGGGCGTCAGGATGCGCAGCAGTCGCGCGGCTTCGGCGTCTCCGGCGTCCGCGCGGCGCAGCGCGTCGACGGCCTCGAAGGCGAGGAGCATCGCCGCGACATGCTCCGCCTCGAGGTCGGCCAGCGTCTCCAGCGCGAGGGGGAACTCGATGATCGGCCGCCCGAACGCCTGCCGGCGCTCGGCGTACCAGCGCGCCTCGTGCACCGCGCGCCCGATCACCGCCACCGAGGCGACGGCGTTGTAGAGGCGCGAGAGGTTGAGCATGTCGGCCATGGCGCCGAAGCCGCCGACCTCCTCCGCCGGCGCGTCGGTGAGCGTCACCTCGCCGGTCGGCATTGACCTCACTCCGAGCTTGTCCTTCAACCGGTCGATGACGAAGCCGGGATTGTCGCGCGTGAGCAGAAGGAAGGTGCGCAATCCGCGCGTCCCATCCGGCGCGCCGTCGGGCCGTGCCGTGACGAGCACCGCCTCGGCGTCGACATTCGAGCAGAACCACTTCCGGCCGCTGAGCAGCCAGGTGCCGTCCGCCGCCTTGCGCGCGACGGTCTCGTTCGCGCCGACGTCGGAGCCACCGGCTCGCTCGGTGAGGAACATGCCGCCCGTCCAGAGCCGCGCACGGCCGGCACGGCCGGCGGCGTTGGTTGGCCCAGCCCCGGCGCCCGTCTGTCCCTGAACAGCCAGGTCGCGATCCCGCGAGGTGAGGTGCGGCACGACGCGCATCACCTGCTCGGGCGTGCCGTGCTTCGTCAGCACCCGCGCCACGCCGTCGGTCATGCAGAGCGGGCAGTAGAGGCCCATCTCGGCCATGGCGAAGAGGTAGCCGAGGGCGAAACCGACGAACGGCGCGGCCTCGGAGTGGTCATGCGTCTCGTACTTGATCGAGATCATCCCGGAGCCGTACGCGATGCGCTCCATCTCGCGGTAGGCGGGGTGATACTCGACGCGGCTGACGCGGTTGCCGCGCTCATCGTGCGTGATGAGGCGCGGCGTGCAGCGGTCGGCGATCGCCGCGCGCGGCGCGACCTCGAGCGCGGCCTGCTCGCCCATCGAGATCAGGCGCGGCTCGGCCCAGGCGTAGGCGGCGTCGGAGAGCTTCGCCCGGCAGAGGGCGCGGAACTGCGGGGAGGCTTCCCAGTAGGAGACGTGCGGCGGCTCGGGAATCATCAGGGCGATGATACCGAGCCGCCGCGGCGGATTACTTCTCCACGATGTCTTTCTTGAGGGTGGAGACGGTGGCCAGCAACTCGCCCTTCTCCTTCGCCGGCACCTTGAACTTGTCGAGGGTGGCGACAAGGTAGACGACGGACTGGTTCCACTCCGCCTCGCTGATGCCCATCCCTTTGTGCGAAGTCTTCATGTCCCGACCGAGGTAGACGCAGGGACCGCCGGTCGCCACGCAGATCTGGTCGACGACGTGCTGGCGGATCTTCATCAGCGAGTCCTGGCTGTGACCGGCGAAGAAGCGGGAGAGCTGCTTGTCGGTGGCGAGCCGGCCGATGAAGTCGTCCGTGACCGCGGCGATGGCGTCGTAGCCGCCGAGGCGCGTGTAGAGGGAGGGTTGCTTGGCAGCGTCGTCCGCGAATGCGGAGAGGGACACGAGGAGCAGGCAGAGCACGAGAGCGATCCGTTTCATGTTTTCTCCTTTGCGGAGAGGTACGAGGCAGGCGCGCGTTCGGATGGGCGCCGGGAGCACCCCTCGCCCCGCTTGCGGGGAGAGGGTGGCGCGAAGCGCCGGGTGAGGGGCGGCCCCTCATCCGCCCTTCGGGCACCTTCTCCCCGCCGCGCGGGGAGAAGGGTCTTGGTGCGCGCCTACAGCTCCACCTGCGCCCCCAGCTCGATCGTCTGGTTCGGCGGCAACGAGAAGAACGCCGAGGCGCCCGTCGCGTTGCGCACCATCCAGGCGAAGAGGTGCTCGCGCCAGATGGCCATGCCTGGACGCTTCGTCGGGATCAGCGTCTCGCGGCCGAGGAAATAGCTGGTGGCCATCGAGTTGAACGGGACGGAGGAGGCGTTGCCGAGGCGCTCGAGGAGCTCAGGGATGTCCGGCTCCTCCATGAAACCGAAGCGGACGACGAGGCGGAACACGCCGTGGCCGAGCTCCTTCCACTCCCAGCGCTCTTCTTCGGAGAGATGCGCCGTCTCCTCCGCCTCGACGGTCAGAAACACCACCCGCTGATGCACGACCTTGTTGTGCTTGATGTTGTGCAGCAGCGTGGTCGGCGTCCCCTCCGTCATCCGGGACATGAAGATGGCCGTGCCGGGCACGCGCGGGATCTTGTTCCGGGCCAGGTCGCGCAAAAAGTCGTCGATGGACAGCGACTGCTCGGCCAGGCGCTGGTTGAGGATCGCGCGGCCGCGCCGCCAAGTGGTCATCAGGATGAAGACGATCGTGCCGATGACGAGCGGGAACCAGCCGCCGTCCCACACCTTGATGATGTTCGCGCCGAAGAACGCCAGGTCCATCACCAGGAACGTGAGGGCCATGGCCAGCACGCCGCCGATCTTCCACTGCCAGCGCTCCCGCTCCACGACGGCGAGGAGGACGGTCGTGATGGCCATCGTGGCCGTGACGGCGACGCCGTACGCCGCGGCGAGGTTCGTCGACTCGCGGAAGGCGAGCACGAGGCCGATGGCGCAGATCATCAGCGACCAGTTGACCGACGGGATGTAGATCTGCCCGATCTCACGCGCCGAGGTGTGGCGGATGCGGATGCGCGGCAGGTAGCCGAGCTGCACCGCCTGCCGGGTCAGCGAAAAGGCGCCGGAGATCACCGCCTGGGACGCGATCACGGTGGCCATCGTGGCCAGGATCACGAGCGGAATGAGCGCCCACTGCGGCGCCATCCGGAAGAACGGATCCTCGGCGCCCACCGGCGCGTGCAGCAGGTATGCGCCCTGCCCGAAGTAGTTCAGCAGCAGCGCGGGAAACACCACCAGGAACCAGGCGACTCGGATCGGCCGCCGGCCGAAGTGGCCCATGTCCGCGTACAGCGCCTCGCCGCCGGTGACGCAGAGGAAGACCGCGCCGAGGACGAGGAAGCCGTGCACCTGGTTCTCGATGAAGAAGCGGATGGCGTGCGTCGGGATGACGGCTAGGAGCACGTGCGGCTCCTCGATGATGTGCGGGATGCCGATGCCGGCGATGACGAAGAACCAGACCATCATCACCGGGCCGAACATCGCTCCGACCTTGGCCGTCCCGATCCGCTGCACGAGGAAGAGCGCGATGAGGACGATGACCGTGAGCGGCACGACATACGGCGTCAGTCCCGGCGCCGCGACTTCCAGGCCCTCCACGGCGCTGAGCACGGAGATGGCGGGAGTGATCATGCCGTCGCCGTACAGGAGCGCGGCGCCGAAGAGGCCGAGGGCGATCAGCGTGCCGCGGTGGAAGGAGGTCTTGCCGCTGCGCGAGCTCGGACGCACGAGGGACATCAAAGCGAGGATGCCCCCCTCGCCGCGGTTGTCCGCGCGCATGACGAAGGCCAGGTATTTGACGGAGATGACGATGATCAGCGACCAGAAGATCAGCGAGAGGATGCCCAGGACGTTGCCGGGTGTGGCCGCGACGCCGTGCTGGGAGTGGAAGCATTCGCGCAGGGCGTACAGGGGGCTCGTGCCGATGTCGCCGTAGACCACTCCGAGCGCGCCAAGGGAGAGCGTGAGCAGGTAGCGTTTGCCCTTGCGGGGATGGTTCTCGGTCATGCTTTCGTCGATGATTCCGACGCAACTCCTGCGCCCGCCTTCGGACGCTTCACGGCCAGGAACGGCATCCGGCCGGAGAGTATAGTGCGAGCCGGACAGGAGATCGAAGATGCAACCTCTTTCCCGCCGCTCTTTCGCCCACCTCCTCGGCGCCGGAACGGTGGCCGCGGCCGCCGCCCCGTCACTCTCTCTGCTCGCCGCCCCCGCCGCCCCTTCCGTGGTCCGCCTCAGCGCGAATGAGAATCCGTACGGCCCCTCCCCCGCCGCATTGCGCGCCGCCTCGGATGCCCTGCGCCTCGCGTCGCGCTATCCGGACGAGGCGCTGGACCTCCTGCAGACGGACGTGGCGAAGCTGCACGGCCTGTCAACGGACGAGGTGGTGATCGGCTGCGGCTCGAGCGAGATCCTGAAGATCGCCGCGCTGGCATACGTCGATGCGAAGCGCAAGCTGGTGATGGCCGACCCGACCTTCGAGGCCGTCGGCCACTACACCCGTCCGAGCGGCGCGGAGGTGGTGAAGGTGCCGCTCACGGCCGAGTACGCACACGACCTCCCGCGCATGCTCGACGCCGCGCGCGGCGCGGGGCTCGTGTACGTCTGCAACCCGAACAACCCGACGGCGACCATCACGCCGAAGGAGACGGTGCGCGCGTTCCTCGACGCGCTGCCGGCATCGACGGTGGTGCTGGTCGACGAGGCGTACCACCATTACGCGGAGAGCCCGAAGTACGAGAGCGTCGCGCCGCTGGTGAAGTCGAAGCCGAACCTCATCGTGGCCCGGACGTTCTCCAAGGTGTACGCCATGGCTGGCCTCCGCTGCGGCTACGCGCTCGCGCAGAAGCCGGTGATCGACAACCTCTTCGCCCAGATGCACTGGGACAGCCTGAACATCGTCGTCCTGCACGCCGCCCGCGCCGCCCTGGCCGACAAACAGCACGTGATCGACGCCAAGCAGCGCAACGCGCAGGCGAAGGCCTGGCTCACCCGCGAGCTGGAGTCGATGGGCCACCACGTCCTCCCGTCCGAGGCGAACTTCGTGATGGTGGACACGGGGCGCGACGTCCGCCCGCTCATCGCCTCCATGCGCGAGCGCGGCGTGCACGTGGGCCGGCTCTTCCCCGCGCTCCCGCAGTACATGCGCGTGACGGTCGGGCGGCCGGAGGAGCTGCGGCGGTTCGCGGAGGTGTTTCGGGCGGTGGCGTAGAAGCCAGTTGCTGGTTGCTAGTTGCTGGTTGCTGGTAGGACACCCGGCCGGACAATCTACTAACAACCAACAACTAACAACCAACAACTGGTTTTTCACAACTGCTCATTGAACAAATACACCGTCCCGTCGACCACCTTGTGCCACAACGGCCTCCCCTTCCACTCCTCCAGCTTCACCTCCCTGGCGTGCCGCGTGTCGCGCTCGAAGGTCTCCTCCAGCTCGCGGGCGATGCGCTCGTCGTAGACGCCGACGGAGACCTCGTCGTTGAGCTCGAAGGAGCGGTCATCGAAGTTCGTCGAGCCGATCGAGGACCAGCAGCCGTCGACGGTCATCACCTTCTGATGGAGGAGCGTCTTCTCGTACTCCCAGATGCGCACGCCGCCTTTGAGCAGCGTCCCGAAGTGATGATGGCTGGCGTGCTGCACGACCGGCGCGTCGGTCGCCGTCACGGCGGGGATCATCACCCGCACCTCGACGCCGCGCTTCACGGCGTCGACGAGCGCCAGGCGCGCGTCCGGGTCGGGTAAAAAGTACGGGTTCTGGATGGTGATGCGCTCCTTCGCCGCGCGGATGGCGAGGTAGTGGAGCAGCTCGACGGCCGACGGGCTGCCGGCGGGCGTCGTGTAGACCGCGTGCGCCTTCGCCTCCCCGACGTGCTCCAGCTCGGGGAAGAACTGCTCCCCCGCCGGCACGTCGCCCGTCTCCTCCACCCAGTTCTCGCTGAACGCTGCCTGCAGTTGCGCCACCACCGGCCCCTCGGCGCGCAGGGAGATGTCGCGGAAGTGCTCCTTGTCCTCCGCCTCGCCGAGCCAGGTATCGACCAGGCAATGCCCGCCGGCGAATGCGAGGCGGCCGTCGATGACCACGATCTTGCGGTGGTCGCGGTTGTTCATCCGGGCCAGGTTGCCGAAGCGGAGCGGATGATAAACGCGCACTTTGCAGCCGGCCTCGCGCATCTGCTTCATGCCCTTCCGCCCGAACTTCTTCCCGCCGCTGGCATCCAGGAGGACGCGCACCTCCACCCCCTCGGCCGCCTTCTTCGAGAGCGTGTCGGCGATCCGCCGCGTCACGTCGCCGCTCTTGCAGAGGAACGTCTCGAGGTCGATGGTCTCCTTCGCCGCCTCCAGCGCGGGGAAGAGGACGTCGAAGTAGCGGCCGTTCTGGAGCAGCTCCAGCTTGTTGCCGGGGACGAGCGTGCCGTGGGTCAGCCCGACGACCGACGGGAGCAACTCGCGCAGGCCGCCGCGGTGCTCGAAGTCGAGGCGCGGACGGCGGCGGCGCTTCGCCGACCAGAGCAGAAGGGCCAGGATGACGATGGCCAGCAGCAGCGCGGCGAGCGCGCCGATCGGGATGGTGATCATCGCAGCTCCAGGGTGGCCATCAGCGGCCAGTGATCGGACGGTCCGCGGTGGATGACTTCCGTCCCCACCACCTCCCACTTCGGGTCGTGGAACACGTAGTCTAGGCGCTGGCGCGTGAGGGGGAAGGTCGGCTCGCGCGTCTCGCCGGCGATGCGCAGGTGGCCGTGCGAGAGCAGCATGCGCAGCTCGTCGGCAGCCGGCGGCACGTTGAAGTCGCCGACCAGGACGTGGGGGGAGAAGCCTTTCGCCGTGATGTCGCCCAGTTTGGCGATCTGCGCGAGACGCGCGTTGCGCAGGAGGCGCCCCCAGGCGGCGAGATGGGTGACGAAGAAGGCGAAGCGGAGCTCGCCGATCGTGATGTGCGACTCGAGCAGCGAGCGCGGCTCGCCGGAGCCGGGGAGGGGATGGACTTCCGTGGCGGTGATCGTGCCGCAGGTGAGGACGGCGTTGCCGTACTCGCCGCCGTCCATCGGGCAGGAGCGGCCGAAGGCGAGGCGCATGCCGGTCATGGAGGCGATCTGCGCCGCCTGGTCGACGGGTGACTGGCGGGTGCGGCAGTGCACCTCCTGCAGGCCGACGACGTCCGGCGCGGCGGCGGCGATCGTTTCGGCGATTTTCGGCAGGTGGTCGGCCCGTTTCCCGGCCGCGTGCCCCTGGATGTTGTACGTCATCACTCGCAACTGCATCGCGCTGTCCGGAGGTGTATGCTCGCGCTGTGCCGCCCGCCGTCCCGGGACTTCGCCCGACGCACGCAAAACGCCACGCCCACCCTGGCTTCGTCGGGCGGCACCGCCCCTGATGCTGGCCGACCTCGACGCACTGCTCCGCGAGCGCGGCCTGGGGGCCATCATCGTCCCGATGCACGAGGCGATGCATCCCGCTTTCCGCTGGCTCACCCGCGGGGCGAAGGTCACCCGCGGCTACGCCATCAAGCTCGTCGATGTTGACCCGGTGCTCGTCACCTATCCGATGGAGCGCGCCGAGGCGGCGGCGACGGGGCTCGAGGTACGCCTGGCGCAGGAGTTCGATGCCGAGCGGATCTTCCGCACCGCCGCTTCCCCTTCCGCCGCGTACGCCGAGTTTTTCGATCTGGTCCTGCGCGAGCTCGGCGCCCGTGAGTCGGTAGCGTTCTTCGGCAACGCGCCGCTGCATCTGTACCTCGGGATCGGCGAGGAGCTGTCGCGGCGGGGGTGGCGGGTGCAGCGGGGAGGCGAAGATCTGGTCCAGCTCGCGCGGAAGCGGAAGGAAGGGTGGGAGATCGAGGCCATCCGCTCCGTCGGCGCTCGGACGGAGGAGGTGGTCGACCTCGTGCGGGAGGCGCTGCGGGAACGGCAGGCGCGGAAGATCGGCGACCTGAAGGAGCTCGTCTCGTTCGAGATCGCCCGCTGGGGGATGGTCGAGGACCACGAGACGATCCTCTCCCACGGCCGCGACGCGGGTATCCCCCACTCCCGCGGCAACGCGAATGACCCGATCCGCGAGGGCGTGCCCATCGTGCTCGACATCTTCCCCGCCGATCGTGCCTCCGGCTACTTCTTCGACCTGACGCGGACCTTCTGCGTTGGTGCAATCCCTGCCGAGCTGCGCCAGCTTCATGCGCATGTGCTCGAAGCGTTCGAGCTCGCGCGGGACAAGATGCGCCCCGGCACGCCGGCGGCCGTCTATCAGCATCTCGTGTGCGATTTCTTCGAGTCGCGCGGCTACCCCACCACCCGCTCCCACCCGGCCACGCACGACGGCTACGTGCATGGCCTCGGGCACGGCGTGGGGCTGGAGATCCACGAGAAGCCGTCGTTCTCCATCCTGCCGTCGAACTCCGACCGGATCGAGGTCGGCGACATCGTCACGATTGAGCCCGGCCTCTACTTTCCAGAGCGGGAGCTGGGAGTGCGGATCGAGGACACGTTCGTGGTCACGGCGGACGGTGTGGAGACGCTCTGCCGTGGCGCGTACGGGCTGGAGCCATGAGGCGGGCGCTGGGCATCGCGGCGATCGCGCTGCTGGCGGCGGGCGCGTTCGAGCCGTTCTACCTGCGCCTCTTCTTCATGGATCGCGCGCGGCTGGCGGACATGCTGCGCGAGCTGCCGTACACGAAGGCCCCCGGCCTGCGCCGTTTCTACACCGAAGTCGCGCAGCGCACGCCTCTCCGTTCGCGCATCGCCATCGCGGCGCAGTGGGGGCGGTGGGAGGGCGGCTACGAGTACGTCTACGCCCGCGCGCTCTATCCGCTGGCCGGGCGGGAGGTGGTGGCGCTCACCGGGCCTCGCCCTTCTTCGCCGGCGAATGTCGAGTGGATCGCTGCCTACCGCAGTGAGCCCTCCGTGCCCGGCTTCACGACCGTGTGGCGCAGCGAGGACGGCACGCTGCTGCGGAGGACGCCTTGATCGCCGCGCTCATCGTCATCGCGATGGCGCTGCTGCTCGGCATCCCGCTCGTCACGCTCCTGGACCGCTCCCTGCGCGGCCCGTTGCGCCTCGGTGTGGCGTTCATCGTCGGCCTCGCCGCCTACACGCTGCTGCTGCTCACCGGGATGGAGTGGACGCGCCTGTCGCTCTTCATGGCGTGGCCGCTGGCGGTGGCATGCGCCTGGGCCTTCGCCCGGCCGCGATTTGCCTGGCCGGGACGCCCACACTCTCTTCTCCTCATCGCCGCCATCGAGCTGGCCGGCTACACGCTCTTCGCCACCATCGGCCCCCTCTGGGAATTCGATTTCCTGGCCGACTGGGGTCTGAAAGGACGCGTCTACGCGCTCGCGCAGGGCGTCGACTGGACCTTCCTGCAAGCGGCCTGGTACCGCGCCACGCACGCCGACTATCCGCCGCTCATCCCGCTCGCGTTCGACCTCGTGGCCATCGTGAACGGTGGATGGGAGGACCGCTGGATCGGCCTGCTCTATCCGGCCTTCGCCCTCGCCGGCGTGGCCATCGCGTACGGCGCCGCTCGCGAGGAAGTGGGCGAGCGATGGGCGGCGCTCATCGCCGTGATCGTCCTGCCGCTCTGCGCCACGCCCTGGCTCGGGCTGGCCGACGGACCGTTCGCCGTGACGGTACTGGCCGCGATCGTCGGAGAGCGGGCGTCCCGCCCGCCAGCCGGCGGGCGTCTCGCCCGGCGGCGATCACGGCGACGATCACGGC
>DATEOX010000099.1:0-6631 GCA_035273585.1 Thermoanaerobaculia bacterium | reverse complement strand
GCGGCGAGGTTGCCGTCGCGGTCCAAAGCGACGGCGCCCACCGTGCCGTATTTGTGGTCGTCCGCAACCGGCAGCGACGCCTGCGGCTTCTGCTCGTTGAGCAGCTCCTGCTGCAGCGACTTCCAGCGCCTCTCCGTCCAGAAGTACGACGGGTCGACGATCTCCAGGCCCATCTTCGTAGCGAAGAGCTCCGCGCCGCGGCCGACCATCATCACGTGCTTCGACTTCTCCATCACCGCCCGCGCGGCGGAGATCGGATTCCGGATGATCGTCACGCCGGCCACCGAGCCGGCCTTCATCGTCCTGCCGTCCATGATGGCCGCATCGAGCTCGTTCTTCCCCTCGTGGGTGAAGACCGCCCCCTTGCCGGCGTTGAAGAGGGGCGAGTCCTCCAGGACGCGGATCGAGGCCTCCACGGCATCGATGCTCGTGCCGCCCCTGGTCAGGATGGCCTGGCCGGTGCGCAGCGCCTGCTCCAGCGTCTCGCGGTATTGTTTCTCCGCCTCCGGGGTCATGCTCTTGCGCGTGATCGTCCCGGCGCCTCCGTGCATGACGAGCATGATTCGTGAACTCTGGGCGGTCGCGCTCGCAGCGCACGCGATGATACCGATGATGATCAGCAGACGCTTCATGTCTTCCCTCCGGCTACCGCTTTTTATCACGCTCCTCCTCGCCCCCACCCTTCGCGCCCAAGCCCCTTCCGACGACTGGCGTACGCTGGCCACTCCGCACTACCGCATCCACTACCCGCGCCAGTACGAGGCGTGGGCGACGCGCGCCGCCTCGCGCCTCGAAGCCGTTCGCGCGGCCGTGGTCGAGGAGGTCGGCTTCGCGCCGCGGGTGGTCACGGACGTCATTGTCGTCAACCCCCTCGCCGATCCGAACGGCCTCACGTATTCCTTCCTCGACGCGCCGCGCATCGTGCTCTTCACCGAGCCGCCGGACCCCGACGAGCAGATCGGCGAGTTCGGCGAGTGGCTCGACCTCCTCGCCGTGCACGAGGTCGGCCATCAGGTGCATCTGGCCCGCCCGTCGCGCAACCCCCTCCGCCACCTCTTCGAGCAGCTCCTCCCCCTCGACCCTCTCACCCTCGGCGCGCCGCGATGGGTCGTCGAGGGCTACGCGACGGTAATCGAAGGGCGCGTGACCGGCACCGGCCGTCCGTCCGGCACATTCCGCGCCGCGATTCTCCGCAAGTGGGCCTCGGCCGGCCGCCTCCCCACCTACGGACAGCTCGACTCCGACCGCCGATACCTCGGCATGTCGATGGCGTACCTGGTCGGCTCCGCCTACCTCGAGTGGCTCGAGGCGCGGGCCGGCGCGGGGAGCCTGCGCAAGGTGTGGGCGCGGATGACGGCCCGCCGCCGGCGCTCGTTCGATCAGGCCTTCGAGGGAGTCTTCGGCGACTCGCCGTCGCGGCTGTACGGCGTCTTCGCCGCGGAGCTGACGGCGCGGGCCGTGGCCGACGCGCGTGCCGGTGTGCCGGTGGAAGGCGACCTGTGGCAGGAGACGACCCGCGGCTCCGGCGACCCGGCGGTCTCGCCCGATGGCGAGCGGATCGCGGTCGTCCTTCGCCCCTTCGAAGAGCCGGCGCGGCTCGTGATCTGGTCCACCGGCCCGAACAGCGAGGCGGAGGAGCGGCAGGCCAAGGCGATCGCCAAACTGCTGGAGCGCGACCCGGAGGACGTCGCGCCGGTGCAGGCAAAGCCGCTCCCGCGCAAGGCGCTCCAGACGCTGATCCTCCCCGACGGCGGCAACATCCAGTGGCCGCGCTGGACGGCCGACGGGCGGACGATCATCTACTCGCATCGGCAGCCCGACCTCGACGGTACGCTGCACTACGACCTCTTCCGCTGGGTGCCGACGACCGGCGAGGGCGGGCGAATCACGCATCTGGCCGACGTCCGCGATGCCGACCCGTTCCTCGACGGCCGCCGCGCCGTCGCCGTGCGCAACCGCTTCGGGTTCTCGCAGCTCGTGATCGTCGACCTCACGACCGGCGCGGTGGAGGAGCTGACGCCGCCGTCGCTGGACATCATCTACACCCATCCTCGGGTCAGCCGCGACGGGGGACGCATCGCCTACGCGGCGCACGGTGAAGGCGCCTGGCGTCTCGTGGTGCGCGACGCGACGAGCGGCGCGGAGACGACGCTCCCCGCCGCGAACGCGGCGCAGCCGGAATGGAGCGGCGACAACATCTTCGCCACCGTGCTGGCGCACGGCTTCATCGACATCCACAGCTTCGATCCGCGCAGCGGCCTCTCCGGGCCCGTCACGCGGAGCATCGGCGCGGCGCTCGATCCCGCCCCC
The DNA here is from genome assembly GCA_035273585.1 of Thermoanaerobaculia bacterium. Lineage (GTDB taxonomy): Bacteria > Acidobacteriota > Thermoanaerobaculia > Gp7-AA8 > Gp7-AA8 > JAFAVZ01. Next base: position 4,321 of record DATEOX010000099.1, on the reverse strand, counting down.
GCGCCGGACGGCCGCCTCTTCTTCATGTCGCTCGAGCCGGAGGGCTACGTCGTGCGCGTCCTCGGGGCCGCGCGCGCCGTGCCGGAGGCGCGCGTCGTCAGCGAGCGAGCGCCGGTCATCAGGCGGTTCGAGGAGATGCCGCCCGGGCCGGCGAGGCGGTATGGCATCGGCCGGCAGGAGATCGATTGGCTGATGGGCGGCGCGTATGCGACGGATCTGCACGCGCTGGAGCTCGGCGTCCGGATGGGCGATGTCGTCGGCCGTCTCGACACGGTTGCCGTCGCCTCGATCGGCGGCGGCTACGGCATCCGCGGCGGCGCCGTGTCGTCGATGTGGCGCGGCTGGCCGGTCGGCGTCGGCGGGCAGCTCTTCGCCGCCGACGAGCGGGGCACGAAGATGCGCGGCGGCGTCGTGCGCGCGATGTGGGACGGCCAATGGCCACTCGGCGATCTCTCCCTCCAGGCCTCCGCGCTGGCCACGCGCCACGGCGGGCGCTCGCGCAACCTCGTCTTTGCCGGCGCGGCGTGGCGTCGGCGCCAGGTCTTCGGCTCGATGCGCAGCAGCCAACGGCTGGAGATCAGCGGCGCGAAAGGGACCCGCTTTACGGAGCTCGGCGGACGCGCCACGGCGGCCCTCCACGCCGGCGGCTTCGACGCGCACATCAGCTACGAGCGACGCGGCACGAGCGGCGGCACCTCGCCGTACGACCGGCTGAGCGTCGGCGGGCTGCCGTCGTCGGCGTTGCCGGACGAGCTGCTCGTGCAGCGCGTCTTCGAGCCGGCTTACGTGCCGTTCACGCTGATCGGCGACCGCTACGAAGGGCGGCGGGCGGACGTCACCTGGTCGGGCATGAACTTCTTCTGGCAGCAGCACCTGCTGCGCGATGACGAGCGCTCCCTGGTGGGCGTGGAGCGGACCATCTCCATCGACCCGATGCCCATCGTCGGCCTCCCCGCGGCCGACCTCACTGTTGGTATCGCACGGCTGCTGGACGAGCATCGCACTCGCTTCTGGTTCGGGTTACGCTGGCGCCCATGATTCACATCCATAACGGTGATGTCGTGGCCGCGCTGGCCAAACGCGCCGGCATCCCGGGGGAGCACCTCCCGTTTCGAGAGTCGTTCGTCTCCGGCCCGCCGCCGCCGCGCGGGGACCTCGAGGCGCGTGCGCAACATCTCGCGGAGAGCCACGGCGGGAACCTGCTGCGGGTGCGCACGGACCTGCTGGAGCAGGAGGCGGCGCTCACCCGCGCGCAATCGGAGGATGAGGTCGTGTTGTGGTTCGAGCACGATCTGTTTTGCCTGGCGCACTTCCTCTACATGCTCGACCGCTTCGCCGGCGTGAAGCGGCTCACCGCCATCTGGTCCGCCAGCCCGCTGGCGCACGAGCCGGAGGAGGAGATCCATCTGATGTTCGACTCGCGGGCGGCGGTGACCCCGTCGATGCTGGCCATCGGACGCGAGGCGTGGCGCGCCTTCACCGCGCCGGATGCCACCGCGCTCAACTCCTTCCTCGCCTTCGACCGGGCGGACTTTCCGTTCCTTCGGGATGGGCTGCGGCTGCACGCGTCGCGGTTTCCATCGCTGCGCAATGGATTGGGGGCGATCGAGAACAAACTGCTGGGGCTCATCGCGCCGGGGGCGATCGACTTCGCCGCGCTCTTCCCGCAGGTCGATTCCGATCCGCCGCGCTTCGGCTTCGGCGACGGCGAGGTGATGCGCATCCTCTGGCGGCTGGCCAACCGGCCGGTGCCGCTCATCACCATCACCGAGGCGGAGGAGGGGGCGATGCCGCCGAAGGCGCTGTTCGCGCTGACGCCGGCGGCGGCGAATGTCATCAACGGCGTGGTCGATGATGTCGTCATCAACGAGCCGGACCTCTGGCTCGGCGGCGCGCATCTGACGCGGGAGAACCTCTGGCGATGGGACGAGACGCGAAAACTGCTGGTCCGGAACCGCTCTGCCAACTGATCCGCTTCGAGGCGGCGGACGGCATCAACCTCTCGGGACTCCTCTACGAGCCCTCGCCCCGCTTGCGGGGAAAGGGTGGCGCGGAGCGCCGGGGGAGGGGCGCGCCGGTCGTCGTCTGGCTGCACGGCACCGGCGGCGCGTCGGTCTTCGACACCGGGCGGACGAACCTCCTGGCGGCGGAGCTCACCGCGCGCGGCCTGGCCTTCTTCCCCTTCAACAACCGCGGTGCGCATCTCGTCCGCCGCCTGCACAAGAAGGGGAGGAAGCGGAGCGTGATGGGCGGCATGGGCTACGAGCGCATCCGCGACTGCGTGCCGGACATCGACGGCGCGGCGCGCGTGCTGCGCCGGCGCGGCCATCGCACGCTGTACCTGGCCGGCCATTCGACGGGCGCGAACAAGGTGGCGGTGTACGACCACTACAAGCCGCGCAATCCGTTCCGGCGGTACATCCTGCTGGCCGGCGGCGACGACACGGGGCTGATGTATGACCAGCTCGGGCCGGCCGGTTTCCGCCGGACGCTGGCCACGGCGCGGGAGCGCATCCGCGCCCGGCGCGGCGAGGAGCTGGTGCCGAAGAGCATCTCCGACCATCCCATGAGCTGGACCGCGCTGTACGACACGATGAACCCCGACGGCGACTACAACGTCTTCCCCTTCCTCGAGGCGCTGCGCGGGGTGCGCCTCTCGCGCCGGCCGTTCCGCTACTTCCGCGCCCTGCGCAAGCCGACGCTCGTCCTCTACGGCGAGGACGACGAGTACGCGCACGGCGACATCTCGCGCTCGGTGGCCGTACTCTCAGAGGTCGCCGGCCCGAATACCGAACTGGCGATCATCAAAGACGCCGATCATGGTTTCAGCGGACGAGAGGCGGACCTCGGGGAGCTGATCGCGAACTGGCTCGCGTGATGCACGCCTCTCGACGCATCGTTGAAGGAGGCTCGAACTTCATGAGATCCGGATTGCTGGCCCTCGTCCTCGTCGCCCTCGCCTTCCCGCTCCTCGCCGCCGATTACGAACAGTTCATGCTCCCGGTCGCGCCGTCGGTGACGATGTGCGCCTTCAACTCCCGCTACGAGGCGCGCCTGCTGGTCTTCAATGACCAGAACCGCGCCATCCAGAGCTTCTGCGCCGACGGCGACTGCGGCGCGCTCGCCGCGAAGAGCGGCGTGCAGATGACCGGCCCCGACGCCGGCCCCACGCCGCGCCCGCGCTTCCTCTACGTGCCGAAGGAGGACGCGGCCCATCTGCGCATGTCGCTCCTCGTGGAGAGCATGGATCTGGACAAGCCGGAGGAGCGCTCGTACGCCGAGCTGCCCGTGATCCGCGCCTCGGATTTCCGCCATGACAAGGTGCAGCTCTTCGTCCGCGTCGATCCCGGCTTCCGCCAGGGGCTGCGCATCTACTCGCTGGACGGCCACCAGGCCACGCGCGTGATCATGCGCGTCTTCACCCTCGAGTCGAACGAGCTGATGCGCGAGGAGACGTACTGGGTGTGGCCGGAGGGGGCGTGGGAGAACGAGGCCGGGCTGCAGGCGGGTCCCGCCTTCTCGATGGAGTGCGACCTGAGCGTCTATCCGTGGCTCGTCGGCCGCCAGGTGCGCGTCGAGCTCGAGCCGGTGGAGCCGGAAACGAAGATCTGGGGCTTCATCAGCGTCACGAACAACAAGACGCAGCACTTCTACGTGGTCACGCCGCGGTAGGCCGACCAAGAACCCTCGCCCCGCTTGCGGGGAGAGGGTGGGGCGAAGCCCCGGGTGAGGGGCCATGGCGGGCTGCGCTCAGGGGCGCAGCTCGCCCACCTCGCCGATCACGTACTCCGCTGCTCCGGCTCCCGACTTGTAGACGCGCATGACCTGGACGTAGAAGTGCCAGCCGTCGGTGCGGCGTACTCCGTGCACGTGCGCGAAGCCCTGCGCCGTGATGTTCAGACTCCTGCTCTCGACCATGTCGATGCGGTATCGGCTGCGATGCAGCGCCGCGTCGGTGAACATGAGGGTTTGCCGCTGCGCGGCGTCATCGGTGATGGACCCCGACTGGATGTTGTGATGGCTGACGCGCGCCGAGCCGTCGGAGCCCCAGACGACGCCCACCGCGCAGCCGGACAAGGCGGCGGTGAACATCAGACGGACGACGCTGTTGCTGTTGAGGATGATGAAGTAGCCGGCATCCCGGCCCCAGGGAAGGTAGTGCGCGAGCATTTCGCCGTCGTCGCTCTCGCTCACCATGTAGACGGCGCCTCCGCCGGCACTGCCGCTGAATCCGGACGGTTTGCCCTCCAGCGTATCGGCATCGAAGCGGCGCAGCCGGCGCGTCGGCGGCCCCTCGGCGCCCATGTTGACGAAGAGGATG
>DATEOX010000098.1:0-17779 GCA_035273585.1 Thermoanaerobaculia bacterium | reverse complement strand
ACGCGTGCAGCAGGTGATCGCCGCCGTTGAGCGGGCCGAGCCGGCGCTGGCGCTGCTGGCGCGGCTCACCGAGCGGCTGGAGCGCGAGCCGTTCGCCACGGAGCGTCTCCTCGGCTTGCGCGCGCGGCTGATGCGCGACGGCCAGCCGGCCTCGCGCCAGATCGAGCGCTTGCGGCGGCTGGTCGGCCTCCTCGACGCGCGGCGCAACCAGTTCTTCGCCCCCTTCGCCGCGGTCATGCTCTGGACCACGAACCTCGCGTTTGCCATCGAGCGCTGGCGTTTGCGGTCAGGCGGCGAGATCGCCTCGTGGATCGACGCGGTAGGCGAGCTCGAGGCGCTCTCGTCGCTCGCCTCGTTCGCGTACGAGCACCCGACGTTCGCCGTCCCGGAGATCGTGTCCGAGGCGTCGCGCTTCGAGGCGACGGCGCTCGGGCATCCGCTGATCCCCGCCGGGCGGCGCGTCTGCAACGATTTGCGGCTCGGCGAAGACCAGCGCCTGCTCGTGGTCAGCGGCTCGAACATGTCGGGCAAGAGCACGATGCTCCGCAGCACCGGGCTGGCCGCCGTCCTCGCGATGGCCGGCGCGCCGGTATGCGCGGAGAGGCTGCGCATCGCGCCGATCCGCGTCGGCGCGTCGATCCAGCTCCACGACTCGCTGGCCGAGGGGGCGTCGCGGTTCTACGCCGAGATCCTGCGCATCCGGCAGATCCTCGATCTGGCCAGGGAGGGCAGCCCGCTCCTGTTCCTGCTCGACGAGATCCTGCACGGGACGAACTCGCACGACCGGCGCATCGGCGCCGAGGGGATCGTGAAGAGCCTGCTGGGGCGGGGGGCGGTGGGGCTCGTCTCCACGCACGACCTGGCGCTGGCGGAGATCGAAGGGGCGGCGAACGTCCACTTCGAGGATCACATGGAAGACGGGCGGATCGCCTTCGACTATCTCATGCGGCCGGGCGTCGTGACCAAGAGCAACGCGCTCGCGCTGATGAGAGCGGTGGGGATCGAGGTGTGAGGCAGTTGCTGGTTGCTAGTTGCTGGTTGCTGGTAGAGATGTCCGGTCGGGTGTCCCTACTAGCAACCAGCAACTAGCAACCAGCAACTACTTCCTCTTCAACGCCTCCTCCACATCCTCCTCCTCGCCTTCCGCTTTCGATGGCTTTCTCGGCTGCGCTTCCCGCCGGTCGACCTGACGGCGGTGCGGCGGCTCGGGCTGCTCGCGGCGGGGCTGGGATTCGGGCTGCAGTTCCACGCGTGACATGCCGTTTCGGACTTGCAACAGGAATACCCGCCCTCCAAACCTGTTGACATGCGCGACCGTATTGCATAAAGATTCGTGATGATGAATGTTTATTCAGGAGGCGGCGAGGCCGCCCGGCGCAGGGACGAGGTGCTCCGCATCGTGCGCGACACCCCTGTCCACTCCCAGGACGAGCTCCTCGGGCACCTCCGCCGCCGCGGCTTCCGCGTCACCCAGCCCACCCTCTCCCGCGACCTGCGGGAGCTCGGCCTGGCCAAGACGCCCGCCGGCTACGTCACCCCGGCCGACCTGGCCGCCACGCACGCCACCAGCGCCGCGCCGTTCGTGGCCCGCGAGACGCGCGAGCACCGCTTCGAGCAGCTCGTCCGCGACTCCGTCCTCACCGCCGAGGCAGCCATGAACATGGTCGTGATCAAGACGCCCATTGCCACCGCCCAGCCGCTGGCCAGCGCCATCGACGCCACCGAGATCGAGGGCCTCCTCGGCACCATCGGCGGCGACGACACCATCTTCCTCGCTTTCCGCACCACAGCCGCCGCCGACGCGTTCGCGCGGCGAGTCCACGAAGTCGCCGGCATCCAGCCGCCGCCGCGACGCCGCCCGCGCGCCTAGGCGCGGCCGCGATCTTCGAGGTCACGCCATGTCCGACATCATCAACATCGATAGTTGTGTACCCATCCCGGTGGCCGTGATCGGCGGCACCGGATACGCGGGCGCAGAGCTGGTGACGATTCTCGAGCGTCACCGCGGAGCGAATCTGGTCGCGAGCTGGTCGAGCGCGTTCACCCTCAGCGCGCTCGACCACTCGCGTCCGGAGGTCGTCTTCCTGGCCACGCCGAACGAGGTCTCGGCCGAGCTCGTGCCGCAGCTCCTCGATCGCGGTCTGCGGGTGGTCGACCTCTCCGGCGCCTTCCGCCTCACCGAGCCGGCGCTCTATCCGAGCTGGTACGGCTTCGCCCACACGAGGCCGGAGCTGCTGCACGAGGCGGTCTACGGCCTGACCGAGTGGTGCAACGGCGAGCTGAAGTCGGCCCGCCTCGTGGCCAACCCCGGCTGCTATCCGACGTCCATCCTCCTCGCGCTCCGGCCGCTGACCTTCATCCTCGACCGCGAGCAGCCGGTCATCTGCGACTCGAAGTCGGGCGTCTCGGGCGCGGGCAAGAAAGCGGACGTCGAATGGTCGTTCGCCGAGGTGGCGGGGAACTTCAAGGCGTATGGCGTGGGATCGCATCGGCACGAGCCGGAGATCCGGCAGGGGCTGCGCCTCGGGCAGCGGGCGCCGCTCGTCTTCGTGCCCCACCTGCTGCCCACCGTGCGCGGGATCCTCTCCACGATGCATGTCGCGTTCGGGCATGCCGTCACGGATGACGAGATCGCGAAGCTCTTCGCCGAGGCGTACGCGAACGCGCCGTTCGTCAGGGTGCTGAAGGCCGGCAAGCTGCCGGAGCTGAAGAGCGTGGTGAACACGCCGCGGGCGGAGATCGGCTGGCAATTGCTGCACGGCGGCCGGCGCGCGGTGGTCGTCTCGGTCATCGACAACCTGCTCAAAGGGGCCGCCTCGCAGGCGGTGCAGAACTTCAACCGCATGTACGGGTACGCGGAGACGGAGGGACTGGCGTGAAACTGGTGAAGCTGGGCGGCAGTCTGCTGGATGACGCGGCGCGGCGGGGCGAGGTCCTCGACGCCATCGCGGCGAAATGGAATGCCGGCGACGAGCTCGTGCTCGTGCACGGCGGCGGCAAGCACATCGATGCGGCGTTGGCCAGGCTGGGCATCGCCAAGCGGACGCACGCCGGCCTGCGGGTTACGGACGACCAGACGCTGGACGTCGTCGTCTCCATCCTCGGCGGCACGGTGAACAAGATGCTGGTCGGCGAGCTGACCGCGCGCGGCATCCGCGCCGCCGGCCTCTCCGGCTGCGACGCGGCGACCATCGTGGCCGAGCCGCACCCGCCCATCGACGGCATCGCCCTCGGCCACGTCGGCCGGGTCACCGGCGCTAACCGGACGCTCATCCGGGCCATGCTCACTTACGGCATTCTGCCGGTCGTCTCCTCGATCGCGCAGGGGCCGAGGGGTACGGTGCTCAACGTCAACGCCGACAGCGCCGCCGCCGCGCTGGCCGTCGCGCTCGGCGCCGAATCGCTCGTCTTCCTGACCGACGTCGACGGCGTGCTCGACGCACGCGGCACGGTCGTGCCCACCCTCGGCGCGGGCGACGTCCAGGCGCTCATCGACGACAACGTCATCACGGGCGGCATGCGCCCCAAGCTGCAAGCGGCTCTGCACGCCCTCGGCTCGGGCGTGCCGCACATCACGATCGGGAGGACCGATGTTGCTGCATGACGAATCCCCGCTCGCCGTCGAGGAGCGCGAGCGCGCGTTCCTGCTCGGCACCTACAACCGCACGCCGTTCCATCCGCGCTCCGGCCGCGGCGCGCATCTGTTCGACGCGGACGGCAAGCCGTACTGGGACCTGCTCGGCGGCATTGCCGTCAACGTCCTCGGGCACCGCCATCCGCGGCTGATGAAGGCGCTGCGCGACGAGACCGCCGGGCTGCTCCACGTCTCGAACCTCTACTACCACCCCGCGCAGGGCCTGCTCGCGGAGCGGCTCGTGCGCGCGTCCGGCATGCTGCGCGCGTTCTTCTGCAACAGCGGCACGGAGGCGAACGAGGCGGCGCTGAAGTTCGCCCGCCTGGCGAACCCCGGCCGCTCGCAGATCGTCGCGCTCAAGGAGAGCTTCCACGGCCGCACCCTCGGCGCGCTGTCGATGACCGGCCATGATGCCTACCGCGAGCCGTTCGCGCCGCTCGTGCCGGGCGTGACCTTCATCGAGCCGAACGACGTCGCCGCGCTCGAGGCGGCCATCAGCGAAGAGACGTGCGCCATCTTCCTCGAGCCGGTGATGGGCGAGGGAGGCATCATCCCGCTCGACGTAGACTTTCTGACCGCGGCGCGGAAGGCGGCGGACCGCACCGGCGCCATCCTCGTATTCGACGAGATCCAGTGCGGCCTCGGGCGCACCGGGACGATGTTCGCCTTCGAGCAGAGCGGCATCGTGCCGGACGCGGTCACGCTGGCCAAGCCGCTCGGCGGCGGCCTGCCGCTCGGCGCGGTGGTCATCGGGCCGGCGCTCGACGGCTTCGTCAAGCCCGGCCATCACGGCACCACGTTCGGCGGCAACCCGCTGGCCTGCCGGCTGGGAGCAATCGTCTTCGACGAGACGCGCAAGCTCCTCCCGCGCGTGCAGACCATCGGCGACTGGTTCGGCGCCGAGCTGCGCAAACTGCAGAACCGGACGAGCGCCGTCGTCGACGTGCGCGGCTCCGGTTTGATGTGGGGCATCGAGCTGGATCGCCCGGCGAACGCCGTCGCGCGCGAGCTGCTGGCGAAGGGAATCGTCGTCGGCACCGCGCGGGACAAAGTGCTGCGGCTCCTGCCGCCGTACGTGACCCCCAAGAAAGCACTGAGTGAATTCATCGGCGCGCTGGAGCTCGCACTCGGCGCGGCCACGGAGAAGGCAGCATGAAGACGAAGAAAGTAGCCCTCGCCTATTCGGGCGGCCTCGACACCTCGGTCATCATCCCCTGGCTGAAGGAGAACCACGGCTGCGACGTCGTCGCCGTCGCGGTCGACGTCGGCCAGCAGGAGGAGACTTCCGGCCTGGCGGAGAAGGCCTACCGCACCGGCGCGTGCGACTTCCATCTCATCGATGCGAAGGACGAGTTCGCCGCCGACTACCTCTTCCCCGTCCTCAAGGCCGGCGCGATCTACGAGCGCGACTACCTCCTCGGCACGTCCACCGCGCGGCCGCTCATCGCGCGCAAGCAGGTGGAGATCGCGCTGATGACCGGCTGCGACGCCGTCGCGCACGGCTGCACGGGCAAGGGCAATGATCAGGTCCGCTTCGAGCTCGCCTACCAGGCCCTCGCGCCCGAGCTGCGGGTCATCGCGCCGTGGCGGGAGTGGGACATCGTCTCGCGCGAGGATGCGATCGACTTCGCCGCCAGCCGAGGAATCCCGGTGCCGGTGACGAAGAAGGATCCGTACTCGCGCGACCGGAACCTCTGGCATCTCTCGCACGAGGGCGGCCCGCTGGAGGACCCGTCGTTCGAGCCGGAGGCGTCGATGTTCCGCCTGACCGTCGATCCGGCGCTGGCGCCGGACGAGCCGGAGCGGGTGACGATCGCGTTCGAGAGCGGCGTGCCGGTCGCGGTAAACGGCGTGCAGCTCGCGCCGGCGAAGCTGATCGAGACGCTGAATGCGGTCGGCGGCCGGCACGGCGTCGGGCGGGTCGATCTCGTGGAGAACCGGCTGATCGGCATCAAGTCGCGCGGCGTGTACGAGACGCCGGGCGGCACGCTGCTCGTCACCGCGCTCAAGGCGCTGGAGTCGATCACCCTCGACCGCGACAGCGCGCACGAGAAGGAGCGGATCGCCACGCGTTACGCGGAGCTGGTCTACAACGGCCAGTGGTTCTCGCCGCTGAAGGAGGCGTTCGACGCGTTCGTGAACGCGCTGACGGAAGACGTCACCGGCACGGTCACGCTCAAGCTGTTCAAGGGGAACGCGTCTGTGGTCGGGCGGCAGTCGCCGAACTCGCTGTACTCGCAGGACCTCGCCTCGTTCGACATGAGCGGCTACGACGCGAAGGACTCAGCCGGCTTCATCCGCCTGTTCGGCCTGCAGCTCCGCGGCCGGAAGCGGATCACGCCGTTCGCGCTGGAGAGCGCGCAGAGCGCCATTCACGGATGGATGAAATGACGATGTGGGGCGGCCGCTTCACGGATGGCCCGTCGGCGCTGCTCCGCGCGCTCAACGATTCGTTCGCCTTCGACCGCGAGCTGTTCGCGGAGGACGTGGAAGGCTCGATCGCGTGGGCCGGCGCGCTGCTCTCGTGCGGCGTGCTGACTGCGGATGAGCATGCGCGGCTCGTCGATGCGCTGCAGTCGATCCGGCGCGCGGGCGTCCCGCCCGCCAGCCATGACGACGCCGAGGACGTGCACTCGTTCGTCGAGGCGTCGTTGCGCGAGCTCGTCGGCCCGCTGGCCGGCAAGCTCCACACCGGCCGCTCGCGCAACGATCAGGTGGCCACCGATCTGAAGCTCTGGCTGAAGAAGGCCTGCGACGACTTTGCCGCGCTCGTGGAAGCGCTGATCCAGGCGCTCGCACAGCGCGCGCTCGACGAGGCGGCCACGCCGATGCCCGGCTACACGCATCTCAAGCAGGCGGAGCCGATCACGTTCGGCCACTGGTGCATGGCTTACGCTGCCATGCTCCAGCGCGACCTCTCCCGCATCGCCGATACGAAGTCGCGCGGCGACGAATGCCCGCTGGGCTCTGCCGCCCTCGCCGGTACGCCGCTGGACATCGACCGCGATGCGCTCGCGCGTTCACTTGGTTTTGCGCGCGCCACGAGCAACTCCATCGACGCCGTCTCCGACCGCGACTTCGCCGCGGAGTATCTCTTCTGCGCCTCGCTGCTGCTCTCGCATCTGTCGCGGCTCGCCGAGGATCTGATCTTCTTCACCAGCGACGAGGCCGGGTACGCGGAGCTGCCGGACGCGCTGGCCACCGGCTCCTCGCGCATGCCGCAGAAGAAGAACCCCGACGTGCTGGAGCTGACGCGCGGCCACGCGGCGCGGGCCATCGGCGAGCTGACCGGCTTCCTCGCCCTGCTCAAGGGCCTGCCGCTGGCCTACAACAAGGACCTGCAGCTCGATAAGGAGCCGCTCTTCCGCATCCGCGCGACGCTCGCCGTCCTGCTGCCGGCGCTCACCGCGCTCGTCGCCTCGCTGCAACTGAACCGCGAGCGGATGCGCGCTGCGGCGGGCAGCGAGCTCCTCCTCGCCACCGCCCGCGCCGACCGCCTCGCCGCCACCGGCACCCCCTTCCGCGAGGCGCACGAGCAGATCGGCCGCACCCTCGGCGAGCAGGCGTCCATCACCGTCGAAGAGGCGCTGGCCTCCAAGAATGCAAAGGGCGGTACGGCGCCGGAGCGGGTCAAGGAAGCGGCGCGGGAGATCCTCGAATGAAACTGCCCCGCGGTTTCCTGGCCTCCGGCGTCCGCGCCGGCATCCGGAAGAAGCGTCCCGACCTCGGGCTGATCGTGGCCGAGGATGGGGCGGCGGCCGCCGCCGTGTTCACGAAGAACCGCTTCCAGGCAGCGCCGGTCGTGCTGTCGAAGGCGGCGCTGAAGAAGAGCGGCGGGCGGGTGAAGGCGGTCGTCGTGAACGCCGGCTGCGCGAACGCGGTCACCGGGCGGGAGGGCCTCGAGGCGGCGAAGCGCGTGAGGGCGCGCGCCGCGGAGCTCGTCCGCTGCGACGAGCACGAAGTCTTCCTCGCCTCGACCGGCGTGATCGGCGTCGTGCTGCCGGACAAGAAGGTGCGCGCGTCGCTGCCCGACGCCATCACCCGCCTCTCGACAGGCGGCGTCGACGCCCTCTCGCACGCCATCCTGACCACCGACGTCGGCCCCAAGATCGCGCAGGCGACGTTCACCATCGGCGGCAAGCGCGGGCGGCTCGTCGGCGTGGCCAAAGGCGCGGGGATGATCCATCCGAACATGGCCACCATGCTCGCCTTCTTGATGACCGACGCGAACGTCGCGCCGGCCGCGCTGCAGCGCGCGCTCAGGCAGGCCGTCGATCAGAGCTTCAACGCCATCTCCGTCGACGGCGACACCTCGACGAACGACACGGTGCTGGTCATGGCCTCCGGAAAGCTCGGCAACGACGCGCGCGCCGACCTGGCGGATTTCCACCGCGCGCTGGAGACGCTCTGTCGCGAGCTGGCCTGGATGATCGTCCGCGACGGCGAAGGGGCCACGCGCGTCATGGAGCTGGAGGTCCGCGGCGCGCGCAGCGAGCGCGATGCGAGGCTCGCCGCGCACGCCGTGGCCACCTCGCCGCTGGTCAAGACCGCCCTGCACGGCGGCGATCCGAACTGGGGCCGCATCTTGGCCGCCGTCGGCCGCAGCGGCGCGCGCTTCTCCATCAAACGCGTCTCGTTGAGCGCCGGCAACGTCACCCTCGTCCGCGACGGCCAGCCCGCCGCATACAAAGAGAAGGATGCGGCGAAGGTCTTCGCCCGGGAGCGCGTGCCGATCGTGGTCGACCTGGGCGGGGGGAGCGGGAGGGCGGTGGTGATGTCCAGCGACCTGGGGCACGACTACGTGTCGCTCAACGCGGACTACCGGTCGTAAGCCGGCGTCATCCTGAGGCGCGAAGACGCCGAAGGATCTCCCGGCAAGCGCGAGGAGATCCTTCGCCCTCTGCGGGGCTCAGGATGACTCCTGATCCGCCACGACCTGCTCCAGCACCGCCGTCCCCTCCGCGCCGATGTTCGAGAAGCGGACCAGCGACTCGAACTCGGTCGAGCCGTCGCCGGCCTGGCCGACGACGCGGCAGGAGAGGACCGTGGCGCTGCCGGCAAAGTCGCCGTGCGCGCTGCGGAAGGTGAGCGGGGCCACGGTCCCGACGTCGAGCGCGCCGGCGTGGCGCACCCGCGCGCTGCCGCGGCTGACGTCGACCAGCGTCCCCTCCTTGCGGCCCAGCTTCGCCGGGAGCGAGACCTGCGCGCGGAAACGCCCGCTCATGCGCCGCTTTACCGCGGGAGGTACGTCCTCGGACGGATGACGTGTTTTCATTTTTGCGGAACCCGTCCTTCAGATTACCCCGCGTCGCGGTCGCCTGCAACCGCCAGATGTGGCATTCTGACGTCTCTCATGAACGATCAACATCTCCATCCGCGTCCTCTCGCGGCAGCGCGAGCCATCGAAGGCGATCTGAAGCGGACGCTGTACGGCTGCTTCGAGCGACTCAACGCCACCAAGGCGGCCCTCTACCTCGCCGTGACGAACAACGACGAGAGCGCCTACGAGCTCGTCACCTCGTACGCCTACAACCCCGCCGGGCGGCAGAGCCTCGACGGCCGCGACGCCGTGGTCAAGAAGCTCCTGACCATGCGCAAGCCGCTCATCATCAACGCCGTCGGCAGCGACCGGCACATCGGCGAGATCCTCTTCCGCCAGCAGAACGAGCGGATGCTCGCCGTGCCGATCTTCGGCCGCATGCGGCGCATCGTCGGCTTCGTCGACCTGCGCGACAAGGCGGGCAGCAAGCCGTTCGACGACCGGGACGTGGCGGCCGCGGAGAAGGTGGTGGAGGAGATCGGGAGGGTGCTGGCGAAGAAGGAGCTGTACGGCGTCGGCCCCGTGCCGCTCGTCGATCCTCCGCCGAGGCGGCGGGTCTCCTCGCGCATGCGCCTCGCGGCCGTCGCGCCGCGCGAATCCGGCTCGCAGTCCGTGCAGGCCGACACGCTCTCCGCGCGGGCGCAATCGATCGTGACCCTCGCCCGGCAGCGGATGGAGCGCCGCGATCCGGCCCTCGACGGGCGCCGCCGCGTCCTCACCGATCAAGACGTGGAGAACATCCGCGTCTTCCTCCCCGCCGCCCTCGCCCTCCCCTCCGCCGTGGCCGGCGTGCTGACGGTCGTCGGCGAACTGGAGAAGCAGGTCTTCGTCGCGCGGGGCGAGATCGACCAGGCGACCATCAAGCTGCTGCGGGAGAAGATCGCCCACTTCATGCGCCGCGGCGACGAAGCGCTGACCGTCGAGCCGCTCGTCTGGCCGGCGGGCAAGAGCGGCAAGTTCGTGGTGCCCGATCGGGTGCGCATCGTGGCCAACGCATTGCTCGCACCGCGGCTCGTCGAAGGGCTGATCCTCACCGTCGCCTTCGAGGCAACCCCCGACGCGGAGATGCGCGCGCAGTTCCTCTCCTTCGTCGACCGTTTCGGCGAGGCCATCGCCGCGATGCTCGGCCGCACCGACTGGGCCGCGCAGCGACACGCCACCGCCGAGGCGCTGCTCGAGCCCGACTTTCAGAAGTTCCCAGGGCTGGCCGATCACTGCCGGCTGACGTCCGGCATCGCTCAGCGCTTCGCGAAAGTGCTCGGCTTGCCCGACGATCAGGCGGAGAAGGTGCGCATCGCGGCCCTCGTGCACGACGTCGGGCTGCGGCTGCTCGACTACGACCGGCTGGCCAAGCGGACGCGCCTGACCGAGGAGCACATGAAGGCGATGATGGACCACCCGCTGGTCGGCGCGATGCTCGTCGAGCCGATGCTCGGGACGGAGATCGCCGAGGCGGTGCTCCATCATCACGAGCGATGGGATGGGACGGGCTACCCGCGCAAGCTGGCCGGCGAGCGCATCCCGCTCGTCTCGCGCATCATCCAGATCGCCGACGTCTGGGCGGCCATCACCTCCCCGTGGTCGTACGAGAAGATCGCCTCGCCGAGTGACGCGGAGCGGGAGCTGCGCCAGGGCGCCGGCAAGCAGTTCGATCCGGGGCTGGTGGAGCGGTTCCTGGGGGCGATCGACCAAGTGTCATCCTGAGCGCAGCGAAGGATCTCCCCGCAAGCACGAGGAGATCCTTCGGCGTCTGCGGGGCTCAGGATGACACTACACTTACCGGAGCAATGAAGAAGCTCCTCCCCCTCCTCGTTCTCCTCGCCGCCACCCTGCACGCCGCAACGCCCGAGCCGGTGCGGGCGCCGCATGCGATGGTCGCCTCCACGAGCGAGATCGCGTCGCGCATCGGCGCGGAGGTCATGAAGAAGGGCGGCAACGCGGTCGACGCGGCGGTCGCCGTCGCCCTCGCCCTGGCCGTGACCTGGCCCTCGGCCGGCAACATCGGCGGCGGCGGCTTCATGCTCGTGCGCAAAGCCGACGGCACCGCCGAGGCGCTCGACTATCGGGAGCGCGCGCCGCTGGCCGCGACGCGGGACATGTACCTCGATGCGAACGGCAACGTCATCAAAGGCCTGTCGACGGAGGGGTACAAGGCGGTGGCCGTACCGGGGACGGTGGCCGGGCTGGCGCTCGCCCATCAGCGGCACGGGAAGCTGAAGTGGGCGGAGCTGGTCGAGCCGGCGCGGAAGCTCGCCGCGGAAGGGTTCACCGTCAACTATCACCTCGCACGCTCCCTGCGCGGCAACTCGACGACGAAGAGGCTGGCCAACTTCCCGGAGAGCGTCCGCATCTACCAGCGCGGCGGGAAGTTCTACGAGATGGGCGAGCGATTCGTGCAGCCGGAGCTGGCCGCGACGCTGGCGCGCATCCGAGACAAAGGGCGGGACGGCTTCTATCGCGGCGAGACGGCCCGACTGCTGATCGCCGACATGCGCGCGCACGGCGGCATCATCACGGCCGAGGATCTGGCGGGCTACGAGCCGACGATCAGGAAGCCGCTGCGGACGACCTACCGCGGCTACGAGATCATCACCATGCCTCCGCCGTCGTCCGGCGGCATCGCCCTCATCGAGATGCTCAACATGCTCGAGCCGTACGACCCGAAGGCGATGGGGTGGCACTCCTCGCAGCAGATCCACCTCGTCACCGAGATCGAGCGCCGCGCGTTCGCCGACCGGGCGCAGTTCCTCGGCGACACCGACTTTGTGAAAGTTCCGGTCACGGCGCTCGTGTCGCGAGCGTATGCGGAGAAGCGGCGGGCGGACATCGACCTCGCGCATGCCTCGACCAGCGCGACGGTCGGCGCCGGCAACCCGGCGCCGTACGAGTCGGCGGAGACGACGCACTTCACGATCGTCGACGGCGAAGGGAACGTGGTGAGCAGCACCTACACGCTCAACGACAGCTACGGCTCGGGCGTCACGGCCAAGGGGACGGGCTTCCTGCTCAACGACGAGATGGACGACTTCACCTCCAAGCCGGGCGTGCCGAACGACTACAAGCTCATCCAGGGCGAGGCGAACGCCATCCAGCCGAAGAAGCGGCCCCTCTCCTCGATGACGCCCACCATCGTGCTGAAGGACGGCAAGGTGGCGTTCGCGGTCGGCAGCCCCGGCGGGCCGACCATCATCAACACCGTGCTGCAGGTGGTGATCAACGTGATCGACTTCGGGATGGACATCCAGGAGGCGATCGCCGCGCCGCGCTTTCATCATCAGTGGCTGCCGGACGAGCTGTTCTGGGAGGAGCGCGGCATCAACCGCGACACGCGCGAGGCGCTGGAGCGGATGGGCCACAAGTTCCGCGCCCTCCCCGGCGCCAGCTCGACGCCCGGGACGATCGGCGACGCGCACGGCATCGCCATCGATCCGGTGAGCGGCATGCGCATGGGGGCGTCGGACCCGCGGCTGGGCGGCGTGCCGGTCGGGTTTTAGCCATACAATCCGCCGCCATGAAACTCGACAAGAAGTCTCTCTCCAGCTACGCCGCCGCGGAGCGCACCAACTTCGAGAACAAGCTCCGCGAATTCGTCGAGGTCCCCAGCGTCTCGTCCGATCCCAATCGCAAGGCGGACATCCGGCGCATGGCGGAGCTGGGCGCGGAGACGATCCGCGAGTTTGGCGGCGAGCCGCGGGTCGTCGAGACCGCCGGCTACCCGCTGGTCATCGCCTCGTTCAACGGCCATGACGATGCGCCGACCGTCACGCTCTACAACCACCTCGACGTCCAGCCGGCCTCGCGCGAGACCGAGCCGTGGAAGACCGAGCCGTTCGTCTTCACCAAACAGGGCGACCGCTACTTCGGCCGCGGTACGACCGACGACAAGGGCCCCGCGCTCACCGCGCTGTGGGGCATCCGCGCCGCGCGCGAGGCGGGAGTGAAGGCGAACATCCGCATCCTCTGGGAGCTGGAGGAGGAGATCGGCTCCGGCAATTTCGAGGCGGCCATCAAGGGTCTGGGCAAGGAGATCGCCACCGACTCGGTCATCGTCTCCGACACGATCTGGGTCTCGCGCAAGCAGCCCGCCTCCCCCGCCGGCCTGCGCGGCCTGCAGGGCTTCGAGCTGACGCTGGAGACCGGCCGCACCGACCAGCACTCCGGCGTCACCGGCGGCGCCGCCCGCAACCCCCTCGGCGAGCTGATCAAGCTCGTGGCCGAGATGTACGACGCCACCACCGGCAAGGTGAAGATCAAGGGCTTCTACGACGACGTCGTGCCGCCGACGAAGAAGGAGCTGAAGGAGTTCGCCAGCTCCGGCTTCGAGATCAAGCAGTTCATGAAGGACCACGAGTTCCGCTCCATCCGCACCGATGACCCGGTGGACCTGATGAAGCGCATCTGGGCCATGCCCACCTTCGAGGTGCACGGCGTGACCGGCGGCTACCACGGCGCGGGCATCAAGACCGTGATCCCGCCCCGCGGCTCGGTGAAGATCTCGACGCGCCTGGTACCCAATCAGGATCCGCGCAAGATCCTCAAGCTGGTGAAGGAGTTCGTCGCCTCACGCAATCCGGACGTGAAGGTGTCGTCCGAGGCGAGCATGTGGCCGTACAAGGCGCCGACGACCGGCCCGCTCGCCGATGCCGTGCGCGGCGCGATGAAGTTCGCCTTCGGCCGCGAGCCGGTGTTCGTCCGCGAAGGCGGCTCGATCGGTGCCGTGGTCTCGATGGAGAAGGTGCTCAAGGCGCCCGTCCTCTTCCTCGGCCTCTCGCTGCCCGAACACGGCTACCACGCCCCGAACGAGAACTACGACTGGCAGCAGGCCAGCGGCGGGATGGTGGCGTTCGCGAAGTATTTGGAGATCATCGCCGGCGGCGTGTCATCCTGAGCCTCGCAGAGAGCGAAGGATCTCCTCGCAAGCACGAGGAGATCCTTCGCTCTCTGCGAGGCTCAGGATGACGCGGACCGTCACTCCGGCGCCGGCCCCGTGTACTTCGCGCGCGGGCGGATGATCGCCCCCTCCTCGTACTGCTCGATGGCGTGGCCGATCCAGCCGATCGTGCGGCCGAGGGCGAAGAGGGCGAGGGGCGCGCCGGGCGGGAGGCGGAGGGTGCGGCACATGGCCACGAGGGCGAAGTCGATGGTCGGCCGCTCGCCGATGAGCGACTCGGCGGCCTCGGCGAACGACAACGCGAAGGCGAGGTCCTTCGACTTCGGGAACGCCTCGCCGAGCATCTCCAGGAGCACGTTCGCGCGCGGGTCGCCGTCGGCGTAGAGGCGGTGGCCGAAGCCGTCGATGGTCTCGCCGCGGCGGAGGCGGTCGCCGAGCGCGCGGCGGAGGTCGCGCGCGCCGCGCAGCTCATGCCACAGCGTCTCCACGCGTGCGCTCAGGCCGCCGTGCTTCACCCCTTCGATCGCGGCCAGGCCGCCGAGGACCGCCGCGTAGGGGTTCGAGCCGGCGGAGGCGACGCAGCGCGCGGTGAAGGAGGAGACGTTCAGCTCATGGTCGGCAGAGAGGATCATCGCTACGCGGATCAGCCGCGCGGCGTGCTTCGTCTTCGGGGCCCACTCCCGGACGAGCGTCTCCTCGATGGTCTCCTCCAGCTCCGCCGACTCCACGGCCACGCTCGTCAGGAGGTTGAGGATGCGCCAGCCGGTTTGGGCCACGGGACGCGGCCGGAGGTCCCAGGCCAGCGAGTCGCGCGCGGCGACGAGCGGCAGGATCGACTGGCAGCGGTTGATGAACGGCAGCCCTTCCTCGCTCCGCCCACCGGCCACGACGTGGAGCGGCGTGCCGAAGATGTCGCTGTCGAAGCTGCCCGTCCAGATGAGCGACGCGACTTCCTCGACGGTGCGCGTGCGAGCCAGCTCCGCGACGTCGTGGCCGCGGTAGTACAGCCTGCCGTTGGCGATGAGGGCGATGGACGACTCGAGCACCGGCACGCCCCAGTGGAGCGCCCGCTGGGCCGCTTTCCCCGGGTCGCGCCGCTCCTCGTTCCGGCGGCGGAGGCGCTCCACGTCCTCCCGCCGGTAGCGCCGGGCCCGCGACTTCCCCGCGGCCGGCTCGGAACGGATGAAGCCGCGGCTGACGTACGCGTACAGCGTCGACACGTTGACGCCGAGGCGCTTCGCCGCCTCGGCCGCGCTGAGCCAGGTCGCGTCCTTCATATTGATTCACCGATCAACATTGACAGGATCATACACCCGAACTAAGTTTGAGGCCCATGGATAAGGTCACGGACAAGGTCAACACCGGACTGGAAGGAATCGTGGTCGCGGAGACGCGGCTGAGCATGGTGGACGGCGAGCGCGGCGAGCTGATCATCGGCGGCTACCCGGTGGAGGAGCTGGCGGCGAGCGCGACGTTCGAGGAGACGGTCTGGCTGCTCTGGCACGGCGAGCTGCCTGATGCCACGCAACTGGCCTCCTTCCGCACCGACCTCGCCGCGCGGCGCGACCTGCCGACGGAGACGCTGGAGCTACTCGCCGCCTGCGCGCGTCGGGACGTCGAGCCGATGGACGCGCTGCGCATCGCCGCCGGGACGCTGTCCATCAGCGGTGGCGGGGCGCCGGACATCGTGGCCCGCTTCGCCACCATCGTCGCGGCGTACGCCCGCCTGCGCGCGGGACGCGAGCTGCTCGCGCCGCGGCGCGACCTACGCCACGCGGCGAACTACCTCTACATGCTCTCCGGCGAGGAGCCGTCCGAGGAGCGGGTGCGGGGGATGGAGACGTACCTCAACACGGTCGTCGACCACGGCCTCAACGCATCGACCTTCACCGCGCGCGTCATCACCTCGACCGGCTCGGACCTCGTGTCGGCGGTGGTCGGCGCGGTCGGCGCGCTGAAGGGGCCGCTGCACGGCGGCGCGCCCGGGCCGGCGCTGGACATGGTGTTCGAGATCGGCGACGCCTCGCGCGCGGAGGGCGTGCTGCGGGCGAAGATCGAGAAGGGCGAGAAGCTGATGGGCTTCGGCCACCGCGTCTACAAGGTGCGCGACCCGCGCGCCGACGTGCTGGCCAGGGCAGCGGAGCGGATGTTCACCCGCGGCGGCGACATGCACCTCTACGACCTGGCCCGCGCCGTGGAGAAGACGGCCATCGACCTGCTGGAGGAGTACAAGCCCGGGCGCCGCCTGCAGACGAACGTGGAGTTCTACACCGCACTCCTCCTGCACGGCCTCGGCCTGGAGGTGCCGCTCTTCACCCCGACGTTCGCCGTCAGCCGCGTGGCGGGCTGGATCGCCCACTGCTTCGAGCAGCGCGAAGCGAACCGCATCATCCGCCCGCAGTCGGTGTACGTGGGGCCGCGCGACCGCGCGCTCGCGGCCTCATCCGCCCTGTCATCCTGAGGCGCGAAGACGCCGAAGGATCTCCCGGCAAGCGCGAGGAGATCCTTCGCCGTCTGCGCGGCTCAGGATGACGCCTCAGCGCAGTTGGAAGATGAGGAACTCCTCGTCGCGGTAGCGCAGCAGCGCGCGGGTCTTCAGCAGCGCGGTCACGACGCGGTCGGTCTCGGGCGTGACCTCCAGCACCAGCTCGCTCTCGATGGGCGTCAGCGGCCGCTGGCCCGGCGCGGCGACGCGATACCACTTCTTGTGCAGGATCACGTACGCGATCCCCTGCCGGCGCAGCTCGGCGTAGAGCGCCTCGGGCGTGGGGAAGCGCGCCAGCCACTTCGCCACGCGCGGGCCGTCGAGGTTGCCGGCGGCGACGAACGGGCGGTCGAGGTAGTACGTCTGGTTCTCGCCGAGGAGGAGGACGCGCGCGCCGCGCGGCGTCTCGCGGGCCATCCAGGCGTAGGGCTTCGCGAACGGGCGCTGGCGCATCACGTACTCGCCGGCGGTCTCCTTGCCGGCGAGATACGGCAGGATGTCGTGGTCCTGGAAGGCGAAGAGGACGAGCACGAGCTGGGCGGCCAGGGCCACCGCGGCGAGGCCGCCCAGGAGCGCGCGGAAGAGCGGGCGGAGGTCGTACCACGCCTCGCCGAGCAGCGCCGCGCCGGCGATGGCCAGCGGCGCGACGCCGTTGATCATGTTGCGCGAGCCGGGGCTGATGGTGAGCAGGATGGGCATCTGGATGATGCCGATGAGCGCCAGGTCGCGCATCGCCGCGTTGCGCGAGCCGAGGGCGAGGAGGCCGGCCAGGAACGAGACGGCGATCAGGATGCCGAGCGACTCGTCGGCCACCCGCGCGTCGAAGATGTCGGCGCCGGCGGCGAGCTCCATCCAGCCGCTCTCCCCGCGGTAGTTCTGCACCGCGGGGGCGTCGGGGAGCAGCAGCGGCGCCACCGGCGAGCCGGTCCAGATCGCATTGCGCAGGTAGAAGAAGCCACCAATGGCGATGATGATCAGCGCCGCGCGGAGCAGCACGCGCGGCTCGCGCCGGTGGCGCCACACCATGATGACCGCCAGCGCCGCGATGAACGGGATCGCCGTGTACTTCGCAGCGATGGCTCCGCCCGCGGCGGCGAAAGCGACGTTGAAGTCGGCGCCGTCGCGCGACTCGAGCCAGCGGTGGTAGCGCTCGACGGCCAGCGCGAGCAGGCCGAGGATGCCCCACTCGTTGAAGGACCAGCCGGCGATGAGCATCAGGGCCGGCGTCCAGGCCAGCACCACGACCGGCCACCAGCCGGCGCGCGGCGCGAGGCGCGTCGACAGCCGGTGGATGGCCGCCAGCGCGGCGAGGTAGAGCGCGAAGTGGGCGAGCTTGGCCGCCACGCCGCCGCTGAGCATCAGCGCGGCGAGGTCGGTGAACTGGAAGGCCATGGCCAGGTACGAATTGGAGCTCAGCGGCAGCTCGACCATCCGTCCGTACAGCTCGTA
>DATEOX010000097.1:0-3980 GCA_035273585.1 Thermoanaerobaculia bacterium | reverse complement strand
GTCCTGGTTGTTGAGCAGGACGCTCACCGTGTTGCCGGTCGTGTCCAGCGTCACCAGATCGTCCCAGGTGTCGGCGTTGAACGCCGCGACGCGCACGACGGTCGGGCCGCTGCCGACGCCGTAGGTCGGCGCGCTCACCGGGAAGGTGCCGTCGCCGATGCCGAGAAAGACGCTGACGTTGTTTAGCGTCGTGCTGGTGGTGACGAGATCGAGCTTGCCATCCTTGTTGAAGTCACCGACCGCGATGCTCTGCGGGTCCTGGCCGGTGTGCACCGGGGTGAGGTAGGTGAAGAAGGGGTTCGCGCACTCGCCGAAGGATGGAGCGGCTGCAAGAAGGCAAATAACCACGGCGGCAAGGGAGCGCATGAGCGCCGATTATCACTTATTCGGCGCTTCCTGTCCGGTCCTGCCTACGGTTTGTTTGCAGTCCGGCGCCGCCGCGCGTGAAGCCTGTCGATGAGCTTGGTAGTCGACCGCACCTGCTCGAGGATCTTCTCCTCCAGGCCCGCGCCCTTGATCTTGAACGTCTTGGCCTTGCGGAAGACCTGACGGGCCCGTTCTTTCTGGCCGCTCTCGAGGAGGGCCATGCCGAGGTGCATCAGGTTCGTGGCCGTCGGACCCAAATCCGCGGAGCGCGACAAAAAGTCGACGGCGTTGCCGAAGTCGCGGCGCTTGAAGTACACCCAGCCGAGCGCCGCCAGCGGGAACTGCTTGAGCTCCTTCGGCGAGTAGCGGAGGGCGAGCTGCGCGCTCTCCAGCGCCTCGTCCAGGCTCTCTTCCATCTCCGCCAGGTTGTACGCCTTCTCGTAGTAGGCGATCGACTTGGCGTAGTTCGAGGTGTAGTCCTTGAGCATCGCCTCGAGCTCGCGGTTCGCTTCCTTGAAGTTCCCCTCCGCGCGCAATGCCTCGACGAGCGTGGTGTACGCGGCGGCGGCCATCACCTCCGTCGGCTTGTGGCCGAGGATGCGCCGGGCGATGTTGATCGCCTCGCTGTTCAGATCGAGATGCGAGCAAAGCAGCGCGTACGGCAGCAGGATGTTCAGGTTCTCGGGATCGGCCTGCGACGCGCGCCGGTAATGATCGAGCGCATCGCTGTAGTTCCCCTGCGTGACCAGCGCCTCGGCCTGTCCGGCTTCCTCGGCGGCGGGACCTTCGAGCGGGACGTGTCCGGAGATGCCCTCGTAGATGCGGACCGCCTGCTGGTACTCCATCTTGTTCGGGTTCAGCTCCAGCGCTTCCTGGAAGCATTGGATGGCTTTGCGGTTCCAGTTGCGGTCGAGATAGCAGAGGCCGAGGTGATAGATGGCCTCCTCGTACTCCGGATCGAGCTTCAGCGCGGCCTGGAAGGAGCGGATGGAGCGCTCCAGTTGCCCCTTCTCGTAAAAGATCGTCCCCAGAAGAAAGTAGGCCTGAGGGATGGCCTCCAGTTGGATGGCCTTCTCCAGGAACTTCTGGGCGCGGAGGAGCTTCCCCTTGCGGGCGTAGATCGCGCCGAGGGAGAAGTAGGGGAGGAACGATTCCTGGGAGATCTGGATGGCGCGGCGCAGCCAGCGCTCGGCTCCCTTCAAATCCTGCCGCTCGTGCAGCAGCACGCCGTAGAAGACGGCGGCGTCGAAGTGATCGGGCTGCACCTCGAGGGTGCGCTCCAGGTAGGACTTGGCG
Source organism: Thermoanaerobaculia bacterium (assembly GCA_035273585.1). Lineage (GTDB taxonomy): Bacteria > Acidobacteriota > Thermoanaerobaculia > Gp7-AA8 > Gp7-AA8 > JAFAVZ01. The sequence continues at coordinate 2,318 of DATEOX010000097.1, read as the reverse complement.
CGGTCGAGATTGCCGTCGTTGAAGAGCATCTCACCGAGGAAAAAGGAGAGCTCGTAGTTGTCACGGTCGAGCTTGAAGGCTTCTTCGAGCGAGCGCATGCCGCGGTCGGGCTCGAAGGCGTCGAAGGCGCCCTCGGCGTCGGCCATGTGCTGCAGGAAGCGCTCGCGGCGCTCGCCGCGGAAGAGGGACATCATCCGGTCGCGACGCTCGGTGAAGCGCTGCTTCTTTTCGAGAGCGAGCATCTGCTCGCCCATCTTCGATTCCCACAGCTCGACGAGCTCGTCGGCGGAGACGACGTTCTTCTTCTCCAGGAGCTCCTTGACGGAGAGGAGGCCGGTCTGGTTGATGAAGATGGCCCGCTCGTGCTTCTGCACCGCATCGACGAGGGAGCGGATCGTCTCCGCGGAGCGCTTGACGATCTCTTCGATGGCCGAGACGCGCTCGAGCAGGTGCTCGTCGAGTGAGACGTCTCCCTCTTCCTCGTAGTCATCCATCTCCTCTTCTTCGAACGAGGAGACGCCGGAGAGAACCATCAGCTTGTTCTGGCAGCGGAAGCAGAACTCGCGATCGTCGTCGTTGTAGGCACTGCAGGTCTGGCAGAGCATGGTCGAATGCCGCTTATAACACGTCGGGAGGCGCCCCGACTTCCGGGTTATTTTCGGTAGTCGTAGAAGCCCCGTCCGCTCTTCCGGCCGAGCCAGCCGGCGTCGACCATCTTCACCAGCAGCGGGCACGGCCGGTACTTCGGATCGCCGAAGCCGTCTTCGAGCACACGGAGGATGGCCAGGCAGACGTCGAGGCCGATGAAGTCGGCGAGCGTGAGCGGACCCATGGGGTGATTCATGCCGAGCTTCATCACGCCGTCGATCGCTTCCGGCGTCGCCACGCCCTCGTACAACGCGAAGATGGCCTCGTTGATCATCGGCATGAGCACGCGGTTGGAGATGAAGCCGGGGTAATCGTTCACCTCGATGGGCGTCTTCCCCATCCGCTTCGAGGTCTCCTCGACCAGGCGGTAGGTCTCGTCGGACGTGGCGATGCCGCGGATCACTTCCACGAGCGTCATCACCGGCACCGGGTTCATGAAGTGCATGCCGATGACCTTCTCCGGCCGCTTCGTCGCCGCGGCGATCTTGGTGATGGAGATGGACGAGGTGTTCGAGGCGAGGATGCACTCCGGCTTGGCCACGGCATCCAGCTTCTGGAAGAGCGACACCTTCGCCGCCAGGTTCTCGATGATCGCCTCCACGACGAGGTCCGCCTCGGCGATGGGCGCCTGCATGTCGGTGCTCGCCGTGATGCGGCCCAGGACGGATTGCTTCTCGTCGGCGGTCATGCGGCCCTTGTCCACGCCGCGCTGGAGGTTCGCGGAGATGGTGGAGACGGCGCGGTCGAGGATGTCCTGGGAGACGTCGATGAGCGTCGTCTCGAAGCCGCTCGCGGCGGCGGTGTGGGCGATCCCATTCCCCATCGTTCCGGCACCGATGACGACGATCCTGTTCATGGGCCGGAATCTATCACGTTGCGACGCGACGAAATCCGGGCGTAAGATCGCCAGTCCCATGGCCTCGAAATGCTTCATGTGCGGGCGCGAGATTTCGTCCGGAATCTTGTGCGAGCGGTGCGACAAGCCGCGGAAGAAGAGCACCCAGGAGGCGAAACCGGCGACCCCGCCGCCCCCTCCCGCCGCCGCCCCAACCCCCCTCCCGCCGCCCGTCCCCCAACCCGCCCCGCCGCCCGCCATGCCTCGCTCCTCGTCACCCGCCGCCCCCGCCGTCGCGCTCGATCCGTTCCCCAAGGCACCGGTGGTGCAGTTCCCGATGGAGTCGGCATCGCTGGCCATCACCAGCGTCGTCAACCTTCTCGTCGCCTCCGGCGTCCCGACCCTCCTCCTCGGCGCGGACCGGAGCGTGAAGTTCGTCTCCGACGAGGCGAAGAAGCTCTTCGACGCGCCGCAGTCGGACCTGCAGAGCCTGAAGTTCATCGAGTCGAAGACCGGCCTGCGCGTCGGAGAACTGTCCGTGCCGGCCACGGCAGGCATCCGCATCCGCAACGCGAGCGTCCTCTACTCGCTCGTCCCCCTCTCCGGCGGCGCGAGCGGCGCGGTGCTCGTCTTCCGCTACGCCGACGGCAGCCAGTCGCACGCCTCCTTCACGACCTACGTCCGCGAGACGGTCCTCGGGCCGATGCGCTCGCTCCGCGACTCTCTCGTCGCCGCATCGCGGACGCGCGGACGCGATCCGCTTCTCGAGGACTCCGCCGCGACCGTCGACCAGGTGCTCTCCTCGCTCGAGCTCGCCCCGGAAGTCGATGACCTC
>DATEOX010000096.1:0-2646 GCA_035273585.1 Thermoanaerobaculia bacterium | reverse complement strand
GCTCGCCTGGGCGGCGACGGAGTACGGCCGGACCTACCTGATGACCGGCTTCCCGTGGAACCTCCTCGCGGCGGCGATCATCGACTACACCTCGATGATCCAGATCGACCGCGTGGCGGGACCGTACCTGGTCGGGGCGATGATCCTCCTGCCGTCGATCGTCATCGCCTGGTGGGTGACGCAGCCCGCGCCGGGCATCCGCCGCCTCTTCGTCGCAGCGCCGGTGGTCATCGTGATGTTCGTCTGGTGGGCGACCGGCCTCGTCGCGGCGAAGTTGAACGTGCGCCCGACGGGGCAGCCGCCCGCGCGTGCGGCGCTGCTGCAGCCGAACATCTCGCAGGAGATGCGCTGGAGCAACGAGAACGTGCTGAGCATCTACCAGCGGATGATCGGCATGACCGGCGAGGCGGTGCAGCGCGGCGTGCAGGTGGTGATCTGGCCCGAGTCGACGGTGCCGCTCTCGTTCTCATCGACCGACTTCTATCGCGACGAGATCGAGAGCCTCTCCCAGACGCACGGCACGGACATCATTCTCGGGTCGGTCGCCGAGGATGCCAAGCAGCCGAGCCGCATCTGGAACGCCGCGTTCCTGATCAGCGGCGGACGGACGATCGGCCACTACGACAAGATCCGCCTCGTCCCGTTCGGCGAGTACGTGCCGCTGCGCAAGATGCTCTTCTTCGCCGAGAAGCTGGTGCACGAGGTGGGGGAGTTCGCCTTCGGCACGCGCGAGACGCCGCTCGTGGGGCGGTTCGAGTACGGGCCGGCCATCTGCTACGAGATCGTCTACCCGCAGATTACCCGGACGCAGGTGCGCAACGGCGCCGACGTCCTGATCACGATCACGAACGACGCCTGGTACGACGGCACGTCCGCGCCGAGGCAGCACCTCAACCAGGCCCGCCTGCGCGCGGTCGAGGACGACCGCTGGCTCCTCCGCGCCGGAACCACCGGCATCTCGGCGGTGATCAACCCCGCCGGCGAGATCGTGCAGGAGCTGCCGATGGGCCGCCAGGGAATCATCTACGCCGAGTTCCAGCCGCGACAATCGACCACGCCTTATGTAAGATTCGGGGACTGGTTTGCTTTCAGTGCGATCGTGATCGTGCTGGCGAATATCATCTACACACGAGCTCACAGGTCACAGCTCACAGCTCACAGGAAGAACCGAAGAGCCTGACTGTTGGATCGTTCTCCCTGTGAGCTGTGACCTGTGAGCTGTGAGCTAAAGAAAATGAAAGACGATACTCCCGAAAAAATCGCCTCGCTCCGCGACCGCCTTCAGGCCGTCCGGAGCTATCTTTGACCCCGCCAGCGCGCGTAAGTCGCTCGACGAGATCGAGCGCGAGATGTCGGCGGCCGGCTTCTGGGACGACCCGGAGACGGCCCAGGACGTAGGCCGCAAGCGGAGCCGCGTCGAGAAGCGCATCCAGTCCGGCGAGTCTCTCGATACGAAATCGGAGGAGCTGGACGTCCTGCTCGAGCTGCAGCGGGACGGGGAGAGCGTGGACGCCGACATCGAGTCGCTCGTCGCCCAGCTCGAGGGCGAGGTCGGCCAGATCGAAGTGACGATGAAGCTGTCGGGCGAGCACGACGAGCACGACGCCATCGTCTCCATCCACCCCGGCGCCGGCGGCACCGAGTCGCAGGACTGGGCCGAGATGCTGCTCCGGATGTATCTCCGCTACTGCGAGCGCCGCGGCTGGTCGACGGAGATGGTCGAGTACCAGGCCGGAGAAGAGGCCGGGATCAAGAGCGCCACGTTCATGGTCCGCGGCGACTTTGCGTATGGATATCTCAAGTCCGAGCACGGCGTGCACCGCCTGGTGCGCATCTCGCCGTACGATGCGGCCAAGCGCCGCCACACGTCCTTCGCGTCGGTCTATGTCTACCCCGACATCGACGAGGACATCGAGGTGGAGATCAACGACAAGGACCTGCGCGTCGATACGTACCGCTCCTCGGGTGCCGGCGGCCAGCACGTGAACGTCACCGACTCGGCCATCCGCATCACGCATCTGCCGACCGGCATCGTCGTCACCTGCCAGAACGAGCGGAGCCAGCACAAGAACCGCGATACGGCCATGAAGCTCCTCCGGGCGCGGCTCTATCAGCTCGAAGTGGAGAAGCGGAAGGAAGAGCAGGCGAAGATCGAAGGGGAGAAGAAGGAGATCGGCTTCGGCTCGCAGATCCGCTCCTACGTCCTGCAGCCGTATCAACTGGTGAAGGACCTCCGCACCGGACATGAGGTGGGCGACGTGCAGCGCATCCTGGACGGCGACCTCGACGAGCTCGTGGAGGCGTACCTCGCGCAGCGGGCGCGGACGACGGCCGACTGATGGGCGAGCCGGTGACGATGTTGTCGCCGATGCCGCCCGCGCGGACGGGCATCGCCCACTACGCGGCGATGCTCGCCCCCGCGCTCGCTCGCCAGCTCGACCTGACGGTGATCTCCGCGCCCGATAGCTCGCTGCAGCCGGGCCGGCGCATATACCAGCTCGGCAACAACCCGCACCACGAGTGGATCTACAACAAGGCGATGCGCACGCCGGGCGTGATCGTGCTGCACGACGTGGTGCTGCACCACCTCATCGTAGAGATGACTCTCGCCCGTGGGGATGCGGAAGGCTACGTCGCGGCGCTGGA
>DATEOX010000095.1:0-27607 GCA_035273585.1 Thermoanaerobaculia bacterium | reverse complement strand
TACGGCGCGGTTCCAGGCGTCGACGGCCGCGGGGAAGTTGCCCCGGCGGGCGTGGACGACGCCCAGCGTGTTCAGGGCGAGGGGGAGGCGGGGGTTGAGGTCGAGGGCGCGGGTGAGGTAGCCGAGGGCGGCGTCGGCGTCGCCGGAGCGGAGGGCGACGATGCCGAGGTTCTGCAACGCCGGCGCGTTGTTGGGGTCGGCGGCGAGGACCGTGTCGAACTGGCGCATGGCGTCGCGGGGGCGGCCTTCATCCGCCAGGGCGATGCCGTAGGCGTTGAGGGCATCGGGGTCGTACGACGCGGCGACGATGGGGGACAGGATCTGCACGGCATCGGAGGCGCGGCCGCTCTCGCTCAGCAGCAGCGCGAGTTGCACCTTCGTCTCGTTCGAGGCTTTGCCGCTCTCCACGAGATAGCGCAGGTTCGAGATCGCCTCGCCCGTCTGGTCGGTCTGTTCGAGGACGAAGGCGAGGAGGATGCGGCCGGCGGGCATCGCGGGCTGCTCGGCGACCACGCGGCGCGCGAGGCCGAGCGCCTTCGGCAGGTCGCCGCTTTCGTAGGCCTCGATGATGAGGTGCATGTCGTTGTTCACGCCGACCAGGTTCTTCGGGTCGTCCTCCGGGCCGAAGCTCTTCTTCTCCGGCGCCGAGCCGCTCACGTATCCGAGCGACAGCAGGCGCAGGGCCTCCTCCTCGCTCACCTTCCGCTCCGCGGCGGGCATGGCGGAGATCGTCAGCTTCGCCAGCAGCGAGCGCGCGGCCGTGACGTCGCGCCGCTGCTCGTCGCGCAGGTTGTGCTGCTCGCGCGGATCGCGCGGGAGGTCGTAGAGCTCGGCGATGGGGAGGTCGATGTACTTGCGCTGTTCGTGGATCACGCCCGTGAGTGGCGCCCAGCCGCGGTTCAGCGCGCCGGAGAGCGACTCGAAGTAGCTGTCGCGCGAGCCGATCGCATCGAAGAGCGAGGCCCCCATCAAACGCGCATCGGAGGGCAGCCCGACGCGCTGCAGGATGGTCGGCACGATGTCGACGTGCCGCACGTAGCCCGCCTCCCGCCGCGGCGCGACGACGCCCGGCTCGCGCATCAGCAGGGGCACCTTCAGCGTCGACTCGTATGCGAACAGACCGTGGGTCAGCTCCCCATGATCGCCGCGCGCCTCGCCATGATCGCCGGTCACGATGAGCAACGCGTCGTTGCGCAACAGAGGGCCGAGGAGCTCGCCGAGCATGGCGTCGACGTACGACAGCTCGCCGAGGTACTCATCGTCGCGGAACTGAGCATCGAACGGCGCGGGCGGCTCGTATGGCGCATGCGCATCGTACAGGTGGACCCATATGAAGCGCTTCCGTCCGGCCTGCGCGTCCCACCACCGCCGCGCCGACTGCAGCACCGCGCGCGCCGGGCGCTCCTGCACCACGAACTGCTGCCGCGTCTCGCCCTTGCCGTAGTTGTCGTCGTACCGGTCGAAGCCGCGGTTCAGGCCGAAGCGCGCGTCGAGCGGGAATGCGCCGACGAACGCCCCGGTAGCGTAGCCCTTCGCGCGCAACATCGAGGCGACGGTCGGCACCTTCGGGTCGAGGACGTAGCCGGCGTTCTCCCGCACGCCGTGCTGGAACGGATAGAGCCCGGTCAAGATGTTGACGTGCGACGGCAGAGTGATGACGTTGTGCGCGTGCGCGTTCTCGAAGACCACCCCCTCGGATGCAACGCGGTCGAGAAACGGCGTCCGGACGCGCCGATTTCCGGAGAAGCCGGCGGAGTCGGCGCGCCAGGTGTCGATGGTGACGAGGATGATGTCCGGCTCGTTCGTGAAGCGCTGCGCGACCGGCTTCTCGCGGCAGGCCGCGAGCAACACGAGCAGAAGCAGGAAGCGCTTCACCGCAGGCTCCGCAGCGCCTGATCGTCCGGGAACTGCTGCAGCCCCTTCATCCGCCAGTAGCGCGCGCCGTTCACGTCGCCGACCGTCTTCAGCGTCGTGGCGATGGCCACGTACGACGGCGGCGTCGGCGATGCCTTCTCGAGCGAGAACACGAGTTGCGTCGCCTCCTCCGTCCTTCCTTCGGTCACCAGCAGCAGGATGAGATTCTTGTAGGCCGGCGCGTCCTTGGGAAAGAGGCGGATCTCCTCGCGGAAGGCGCGCTCGGCCTCGTCGTTCCGCTCCATGCGCGCCAGGATGTCGCCGCGCAGGTAATTCAGCCCCTTGACCGACGTGCTGTTGCGCTGGCGCAGCGCCGCGTCCGCGCGGTCGGCGTACTCCAGCGCCGCCGGCAGGTCTTTGCGCTCGACCTCCACGCGCGCCAGCGTCATCAGCGCGAGGATCCGCTCCCGCGAGTCGAGCGCCAGCTTTGCCTCGGCCACCGCGCGGTCGTAATCGCGCCGGGCCAGCGCGATGCGCGCCAGCAGGTCGTGCGCGGCCCCCGGCTCCGCGCGCAACGCGAGCTCCGCGTGCTTCTCGGCGGTCGTGAGGTCGTTCTTCTCGATGGCCATCTTGGCCACCATCAGCGCGAGATGCGTCGTCTGCGGCGAGAGCTTCAGCCCTTCCTTCGCCGCGACGATGGCCTCATCGGTGCGGCCGAGCTGCTCGAGGGTGCGGGACATGATGTCCCAGATGTCGACCATCCGCTCGTTCTCGCGCAGGAGCTGCTGGCAGGCGGCAAGCGCCGCCGGGTAGTCGCCCTTGTCGTACGCGGCGAACGCGCGGCGGATGACGGCCGAGTTGCGCACGCGGTCCTTCGGATCGGGCAGCTCGCCGGATGCCGGCGCGACCGTCGACCCGATGTACCCGAGCGCCGCGAGCTTCTGCTTCTCCTCCTCGGAGATCGCGGCGGGCGCCGACGTCTCACAGATGAACGGTGCGATGGCGGCGCGCATCGCGACGTAGGTGCGGCGCTGCTCGGTCAGGACGTTGTTCGTCTCGGACGTGTCGCGCGAGAGGTCGTACAGCTCCGGCTTCGGGGCCTGGATGTAATGGTCGTTGCCGGCGATGAGCGAGTGCAGCTCGCTCCAGCCGTAATGCAGGCGCGGGTAGAGCGTCTCGCTGTAGACGGACCGCGTCTCGGGATGCTGGAGCAGGTCGACCAGCGAGCGGCCGGCGAGCGGCTTCGCATCGTACGGCGTGGCGGTGAGCTGGGCGATCGTGGGGAAGACATCGACGAGCTGCACCGGCGCATCGAACGACTCGCCGTGACGTGCGGAGTTAGGCAGCTTCATGAGGAGCGGCACCTGCAGCGCCTCGCGGTAGAGGAAGATGCCGTGCTCGTCCTCGCCGTGCTCGCCGAGTGCCTCGCCATGATCGGAGAGGACGATAACCAGCGCGTCGTCGTACAGCTCCTCGCGTTTCAGGAAGGCGAAGAAATCGCCGAGGAGCTCGTCGGTGTAGGCGATCTCGCCGTCGTACGGGTGCTGATAGCGGCTGCGATACGGCTCGGGCGGCTCGTACGGCGAGTGCGGCTCGTAAAGGTGGAGGAAGAAGAACGGCGGCTTGCCGCGGTGCGTCTCGAGCCACTGCTTGGCGGCGGCGATCGTCTCCGGTCCTTTGCGCTGCACGCGGCCGATGATCATCGCGTTGCTGGCGACGTCGATCTGGTCGTCGTAACCGTCGAAGCCGCGCGCCAGGCCGGCCTCGTTGCGCAGGACCCAGGCCGAGACGGCGGCGCCGGTCGCGTAGCCGTTGCGGTGCAGCAGCTCGGGCAGCAGCGGCACGCGCGGGTCGAGACGGAAGCCGACGTTGTCCCGCACGCCGGTGTCGGCGGGGAGGCGTCCGGTGAAGAGCGTCGCGTGCGACGGCAGCGTAAGGGGCACGTGCGCGTAGGCGCGGCGGAAGAGGATGGCGTCGTTGCGGAAGGCATCGAGGTGCGGCGTGGCGATGCGGTCGTAGCCGTAGGCCGGGAGGTGGTCGGAGCGGAGTGTGTCGATGCTGATGAGGAAGACGGGAGTGGTGCGGGAGGGGGATGGGAGACCGCGCCGGCAGGCGGCGAGCGTCAGGAGCGCAATGGCCAGGAAGACGCGGCGGAGCATGGATCAGGGGCGGGCCGAAGCCCGCCCCTTCACGGTATCAGAACTGGATGCGTCCGCTGAGGCGGATGATGCGGGGACTCTGGAACTCGGTGATGAAGTTCGCCGCGCCGTTCGGCGTTCCTTCGCCGGTAGCGCGGTTCTTGATGCTGCGGTAGACGCGCGGCTCGCGGGAGAGCACCGTGCGGTGGTTCGTCACGTTGAAGACCTCGATCGCCGGCCCGATCGTGACCGGTCCGAAGCGGAAGTCTTTGGCCACGCGCAGGTCGAGGTTGTACATGGTCGAGGTGCGCGTGGCGTCGATGTCGTCGATCAGCACGTTCTTGTTGCCCAGGCCGTCGAGGTTGTTCACCCGGTAGTAGTACGGCACCGGGTAGCCCTGCCTCGCCGCCAGGTTCGCGCCGAAGTTCACCGCCCACGGCAGCTCGAACAGCGCGGAGAGGTTCGACGACCACCGCGCATTGATGTACGTCGTGGTGTGCGTGCCGTACGACTTGTCCACCGCCTCCGACCCGTCGCAGCTCGTACAGCCGTACTGGTTGTTCGTGGTCAGCAGCGTGTGGGTGGGATCGAAGATGCCCTCGTCGCTGACGTGCTGCTTGCGGTCATTGAGGGAGATCGAGCCGCGCAGCATCCAGCGGTTGGACATCCGCTTGGTGGCGTACAGGTCGAGGCCGTTGTACGTCTGGTGATAGCCGGGCCTCGTCGTCACCACGGCCAGCCCGGAGAACGGCACATTGAGCTTGTAGTTCGGCACGCTGAAGGCCTGCCCGTTCGGCAGCGTCCCCTTCAGGTCCACGGCGCGCACGAAATCGCCACTCGTGTAGTAGTCGCCCTTCCCCGCCGTCTTCTCGTAGTTGATCCACCAGAAGTTGTTGAAGCGGCGGTAGGTGTAATCGACGCCGACGGAGAAGTTGGGCATGATCTCGTGTTCGAAGCCGGCGATCAGCTCGTGCGTCTTCGGCACCTTCATGCCGTAGTCGATGCGCGCCGCGGCGGAGACGTCGTTCGGATGCTCGAAGTCGCCCAGGTAGTAGCCGCCGTACGGGCCGAGATCGAAGAGGATCTCGTTCCGGGTGACGAACTTGTCGTTGTTCAAGTCCTTCCAGAAGTAATAGACGCCGTTCGCGTAGACGAAGGGATTGCTGCCGGCCACGAGGCTGGCCCCGCCGAGCTGGTCGACATACTGGTTGTACGACCCTCGTATGAGCGTCTTCTTGTCGCTGCCCAGCGTGTAGGTGAAGCCGAGGCGGGGGCTGACGCTGTTCCACTTGAGGTCGCGCGTGTCGGGGCCGAAGGTCAACTCCTTGAGGACGTCCGGCGCGAGCGGATTGGCCGGTGAGACCACCGTGCCATTGCGCGACTTCTGCTGGTCGAAGCGGAGGCCGCCCTGCAGCGTCAGGTTGCCCATCGTCAGCGTGTCGCCGAGGTAGAAGTCGTTGTACTTGACCACGTAGTCGGCCGCGCCCGCACGGGTGAGCAGCGCCGTGCCGGTGCAGTCCGGGCAGATGTCCGGATCGCCCGTGGAGGCGTCACCCATCACGCCGGTGGCCGGGTAGATGGAGGATGAGGTGACCGGCGCCTTGCGGTATCCGAAGCCGTATTTCAGCTCGTTGTCCAGGCTGCCGGCCTTGAAAAAGTACGAGCCGTCGAGGCGGTAGGAGTCCTGCGGCCGGCGCGTGGAGTAGTAGGAGTGGCTGCGATGGAAGACGCCGTCTTCGTCGCGGTACGGCTGCACGTTGCCCCCCTCGGGGATGAACTGGAAAGGGCTGAGGAGGTGCGCGAAGAGCGCGGTCATGTACAGGTTCTGATTGAAGATCTGCGTGTCTTCGATCTTGTACATGTGCGACGGGCCGCTCTGGTCCCAGGTCGTCTCCGGCGTCGGGCGGGTGGTCCCCGCGCCGCGGCCGAACTTCAGCTTGTTCCCGTAGGTGTAGAGGTACGTGCCGCTGTTGCTCGACCAGGGCTGGAAGTTCACCTTCGCGTTCCAATCCTTGAGGATCGTGTTGTCCTTCGTTGGATTGGCCTGCGTGTCGTTCTGGAGGATGAAGAGGCGGATGTCCTGCTTGGCGTACGAGCCCCAGAACCAGAGTTTGTCGCGCAGGATCGGCCCGCCGATCTCCGTCGACCAGTTCTGGTTCGTGTTGATCTTGTTGCCGGCCAGGATGCCCTGGCTCAGCGCCTCGTCATTCGCCGCGGCGCTGGCCTGCCACTTGTGGTCGGCAATGAAGTAGCGCGCGACGCCTTTGTAGTCGTTCGTGCCGCGCTTGGTGACCATGTTCAACTGCGCGCCCGGCGTCTGGATGCGTGGATCGCTGCCGCCGGTGGTCACCTGGATCTCCTCGAACGAGTCGAAGTCGTAGTAGGTCGGCGTGCTGCCCAGCGCCCCGACGTCCGTGATGTTCACGCCGTCGAGGTTGAAGGTCTTCTGCACGTCGCTCGCGCCCTTGGCCACGAGCACGTCCTGCTGCCCCGACTCGGAGCCGCCGATGTTCACGCGGTCGAGAAGGACGCCCGGTGCCTGACCCATCACCACCCAGGGGTCGCGGCCGGTGGGGATCTGCTCCAGCTCCACGCGCGTGATCACCGCGCCGGTGCCGGTCTTGCGCGGATCGATCAGCGGCGCGTCGGCGGTGACGGTGATCGACTGCTCGACGGACGGCGTCATGGTGATGGTCACGTCGGAATTGCGCCCGACGTTGACCGAAATGTTGTTCCGCACCGCGGTGCCGAACCCGGTCAGCTCCGCCTTGAGCTGGTAGTCGGAACTGGGCGAGAGGTTGATGAAGCGGAAGCTCCCCTCGCCGTCGGTGATGAAGACCTGCGGCGCGGCGACGCCGCTGAGGGTGACGGTGACGCCGGGGAGCATCGTGCCGTCTTTCGCTTGGACCTTGCCGTAGATGTTCCCGTACTGCGCCTGCCCGAAAGCGCTGACGGCAATCAGCGCGGAGAGCAGGATCGCGGCCGCCGCGGCCGCGAAGGGACGAAGGGGTGGGCACCGTTTCATATCGGCTCCTTTCGCTTGGGGATTCGTTGGATCGAAGTCCGCTGCAGGATGCCGGCCTAAGCCGTGCCATCCTTAAAAGGCGCGTAATCAGAAACTTACCCGGATCGGAAGCTCGGCGGTACGGGGCCCGCGTCCATCGATGCGTTCGCGCCGTACCGTTTGTTGAATTCGTATGTAAAGGTGGCGTTTAGAGTAGCACCATTCGCGGAGTGTCACCAAGCGGTGAACGGCGGCGCAGGTGGGCCAGAAAGAACAAACGCCGCGAATTGCTTCGCGGCGTCTGCAGGCCTGCCCCTCCGGGCTGCCTACGAGGTTAGCTGTCGGATTCGGGCTGGAAGCCCTACGGACTTTTGGTCCGATTCACCCCGGACGGTGGCAAGCCGTCGCTTTGGTTCCCCCGCTCCTCGGCGCCGAGGATTAGGCATGGCAAGCCGCCACACAAAGGCGGCGGGGACAGTGTACTGCAAGTCCGGTGCGCGTGACGCAGCTACGTTCCGACCGAGACGTACTCTGCCGTGGCGCTCGACTTCGGAATCGGCAGTCCGCCCTCCGGAGCGCACCGCGACGGGCGGCGGCGTTACCATGGGCCGGAGCGAGGTGCCCATGAGCGCATTCGGTCTGCCGGCCCGTTCTCCCGTCAGCGATCCGGAGTGGGAGCAGCGCGTGAGTCTCGCCGCCTGCTACCGGCTCGTCGCGCTGTTCCATTGGGACGATCTGATCTTCACGCACATCTCCGCGCGCGTGCCGGGGCCGGAGCATCACTTCCTCATCAATCCCTACGGCATGCTCTTCGACGAGATCACCGCCTCCAGCCTGGTGAAGATCGACATCGACGGCAACAAGGTCGGCCACAGTCCGTACGACGTCAACCCGGCCGGCTTCAACATCCACAGCGCCATCCACGCCGCGCGCGAGGACGCGAAGTGCGTCGTGCATGTACACAGCCTCGAAGGGGTGGCCGTCTCCGCGCAGAAGGATGGCCTGCTCCCGATCTCGCAGCAGTCGATCTTCGTCCTCGCCTCCCTCGCCTATCACGACTACGAGGGTGTCGCCCTCAATGCCGATGAGCGGCCGCGCCTCGTCCGCGACCTCGGCGCGAAGAACTTCCTCGCCCTGCGGAACCACGGACTGCTCACCGTCGCGGACAACATTCCGGATGCCTTCCTCTTCATGTACCTCTTCCAGTCCGCCTGCATGATCCAGATTCGCGCCCAGGCAGGCGGCCGGGAGCTGATCACGATCGATCCGCGCATCATCGCCGGCGCGCAGGCGCAGGCGCAGCAGGTGACGCGCGGCGCGGGCGGCGCGCTGGCCTGGCCGGCACTACTGCGAAAGCTCGACCGCGTCAATCCCGGCTACTCCGTGTAGCGGAAGTTGCCGCCGGAAGGAATGCAACATAGATTGACCGGAGGTGCCGCGGATGCCCGTCCAGTCACCGCGCAACGCGTTCGTCTCCTCCACCTTCACCGACCTCCAGCCGGTGCGCAACGAAGTGCGGGCCACGCTCCGCCGGGTCGGGTATCTCGACGGCGCGATGGAGTACCTCAGCGCCGCCGATGAGCGGCCGCTCGACGCCAGCCTGCAACTCGTTCGGGAGGCCGACCTCTACATCGGTCTCTTCGCCTGGCGCTACGGCTTCGTGCCGCCCGGGCAGCGGCTCTCCATCACCGAGCTCGAATACCGCGCCGCGCGGGAGGCCGGTAAGCCGTGCATCATCCTCCTCCTCTCCGACCGCGCGCCGTGGCCGGTGCGCCTCGTGGACAACGACCGGCGGCTCATCGAGCGGCTGCGCAAGGAGCTCTCCGCGGAGCACACCGTGGCCTTTTTCGACGGCCCCGCGGACGTGGCGGGGCGGCTGTACGAGGCCCTCCACCGGTACGAGCGCAGCCGCGGCATCCACGGCGTGCTGGAGGAGGCGGAGAAGCGGCACCGGCGCGCCGTGGAGGAAGTGGCCAGGCGGCAGGCGGAGCACCATCACTCCATCCGTCTCTTCGACTTCCAGAAAGACATCCGCATCGAGGACGTCTACGTGCAGGAGATCCTGCAGGCGAAGCGGGACAAGAGCCCGTTCGACGAGCTGGAGCTGAGCGGCCATCAGAAGGGGAAGCCGGTCCCCGAGCAGGAGCTGCTGGAGAAGGTCGTCACCGACCGCGACACGTCGGTCTTCGTCGTCGAGGGCCGCGCCGGCGCCGGCAAGTCGACGATGCTGAAGATGTGGATGCTGAACCTCCTCGCCGCGCGCGAGGCGCCGAAGCTCTTCCCCCTGCTCGTCTCGCTCCGCCACCTTCACGGCGAGCCGGGCGCGCCGGCCGGCCTCGTGGAGGCGATCTGCCGCACGACTTCCGGCCTGACGCCGGACCTCGTGCAGCCGCTGCTGGAGTCCGACGCGCCGCGTCCCACGGACCGCGACCCGGCGCTGCTCCTCCTCTTCGACGGTCTGGACGAGACGCCCGCCGACGCGCGGCGCGGCTTTCTCGAAGGCCTCGGCGCACTCCATCAGCGGCGCAAGGCGGTGGTCTCCACGCGGCCCGGCGTGATCGCCGAGACCGGGATGACGCCGCTGCGCTCGCGCGCGTACGAGTTGTGCGACTTCGACGAGAAGCAGGTCGTGCATTTCATCAGTCAATGGTTCGCCAAACGGCCGGAGCCGGGACGCGAGCTGCTGGCGAAGATCGAGGCCAACGCGCGGTTGGGCGAGCTGGCCGCGATCCCCGTTCTCCTCACCTGCCTGGCCATGCACGCCGAGCTGTACGACGGTTTCCGCCTGCCGGACGGTGTCGCCGAAGGGAAGCTGCTCGAGGACTCGGTGGAGATCCTCGTCGAGCGGTGGGACGCCGCGCGCGACGGCCGCAGCCCCGACTCGGAGTACATCGCGCTCTGCTTCGACGTCTTCACCCGCCTGGCCGCCTGGCCGCGGCACGAGGACGTCCCGTGGAACGACTTCCTGGCTGCAGTCCGCGCCGCGGGCGGCGGCCCGCCGGTGGCGCGGAGGATCGTGCAGAACGGGCGCGTGCTGGCCGGCGAGGCGGGCGGCTCCGTGCACTTCGCCCACGCCATCTTCTACGACTTCTTCTACGCCGAGCGCTTCGCCCGGAACCTCGCGGGCAACGCATGAGCGGCGTGGCGGCGGCCGGCCCCGACTTCCATGACTTCTGGCGCCCGGAGTACCTGAACGCCTTCCGCATCATGATGCAGCGCCAGCGGACCTCGAAGCCGGCGCTCCTCGGGGCGCTGCGTTGCATCCCTCCGATGCGGGCCCGCGTCGACCACTGGAACGACATCGAGGGCGACGACCGGCTCATCGTCCTCTTCACCCACAACTACGACAATCCCGGCGCGCGGGCCAACGAGGCCTGGCTCATGGCCATCCTGGCCGAGACGCGCGCGCTGACCTGGTTCGGCAGCGAGGCGGCGTCCGGGCCGTTCGACTTCACGCCGTACCGCGCCTTCCCCGACCGCTCCATCAACGCCGCAATCGCCAGGCATTTCCTCTCCGAGTTCATGATCGGTCCGCTCGAATACGCGGCGCTCGTGGTGCGCGAGCCGATCTTCGTCTGGGGCATCGAGGACAAGGACCTTTATCTCGCCGCGCTCGAAGCGCACAAGACGAACAGTCCGTCGTACTGGAGCATCATCGAGCGGCGGCCGCCCGTCCTGCTGCGCAACCTCCTGGACAAGATGCAGGAGATGGACGTGCGCGTGGCCGGCTGCTGGCTGACGCAGTACAACTTCGACCGCCTCCATTCCCTGTTGCGCGAGCAGGGCATCCCGCACGTCGGCATCCGCGCTCTCGATCAGGGAGCGAGCGACTACGGCCGCACCGACAAGCAGATCCGCGGCGAGAAGTGGGACGAGGAGGAGGGGTTCGTCCAGGACCTGATGCTCGGAAAGCTCGAGGGCTTCAGCGGCTGGCTGCGCTCGCTGCGCCGCCCGCGCACGGCCGGACCGTGGTCGATGAACGTCCGCGGACAGCCGAGCCAGGTGATGATCCTGAAGGAGTACGGGGTCGAGCGCGCCCTGCGCGCGGCGCGGGCGCGCGTGCGGCGCTTCCTCCGCTGGTTCAAGCCGTCCGCCACGATGCTCAGCGGGATGGCCGAGGATCTGGGCATCCCGCTCGTCGACCGGACGTGCGACGAGTGTTCGGCGCGCTTCAAGGCTCCCCAACGGCCGCTCGCCTTCCCGCTCGCGCTCGAGCCGCGCACTACGCTCGACCTCGGCGGGTACTGCGGCAAGTGCCGGCGGATGCTGTGCAGCAAGCACGTCGCGCCGGTAGCCATCCAGCCGAGCGAGGCGCACGGGTGGCTTTGCTTCGCCGGCTGTCCGGTCTGCAGCACGCCGCTCGTCGCCGACGAGCATTCGTAGCGATCACAACGCCTGCCGCCGGATCGTCTTCCCGGAGAGAGGTCGCTTCGTGTCTCTGCGGACAATCTGGCCGGAGGGGGCTTGGCCGTGCTTTGCGCCGGACGGGCGGCGGGTCGTCTTCACCGCCGGCTCGCGGCTGCTGATGCTGTCGCTCGACGGCGATGCCGAGCCGCGGCCGATCACGCCGCCCGACGTCGACGCGAAGCGCCCGACGTGGCTGAGCGACTCGGAGATTGCCTTCAACCACGGCCCTGCCATCTGGACGGTCGATGCGGACGGCGGCGATCTCGCGCCGTTCTCCGAAGACCCGCGGCCGTTCTTTCATCCGTGCGCCTATCCACGTGAGCGCGCGGTGGTCGTCGTCTCGATGTACGACGGGCCTCGCGGACGCGAGGGGGTGCTCTTCAAGCTGACACCGGACGACGCCGAGCAGTTGACGAGCTTTCCCGAGGTCTGCGCCGGCCGTCCCGGCGTGAGCCCGGACGGAGAGACGATCGTCTTCGCCGGCAACGCGGGCGCATGCGATCAGGGCGCGAATCAGCTGTGGATCGTCGCGCCGGGCGGCCATCCGCGCCGCCTGGAGCGCGGCGACGCGGAGCTCGCGCAGGGCCGCGCACCGCGATGGTCGCCGGACGGCGAATGGATCGCCTGCACCTCCACCCGCCCCGCCGCTCATCCGACCGAGGCGACGGCCAAGGCGGTGTGGATCATCAGCGCGGACGGGCGCGAGGCGGACCGCATCACTGATTACGGCTACGACCCGCTGCACGTCGACTGGTCGCCCGATCAGCAGCAGCTCGTCTGCGGCGGCTTCGACTGTCCCCTCGTCCTCATCGACCTGCCGGAGCGCTTCCGATGACGAACGACACGCCGTTCTTCGTCCTCGGCGCGGCGCGCTCGGGCACGACGATGCTCCGCCTGATGCTCAACCGCCACTCGCGGCTGGCCATCCCGTTCGAGTCGCACTTTTTGCGGCAGATCTTCGCCGAGCTGCCGTCGGACCGCCCGCTCGACGCGGCGGAGGCGGCGCGCATGACGGAGCTCGTCATCCACGAGAAGAACTTCCGCACCTGGCACCTCCAGCCGGCGCAGGTGCGGGAGCTGATCGGCCTCGCGCCGGCGCCGCTCTCCACGCTCGTCGATGCCCTCTACCGGATGGAGATCGCGCCATCGGGCAAGCCGCGCTGGGGGGACAAGACGCCGATGTACTACCCCTGCTGGCGGCGCCTGATGGGCCTCTTTCCCGGCTCCAGGGTGGTGCACATCATCCGTGACGGCCGCGACGTCAGCCGCTCGCTCGAAAAGCTCGGCTGGCACGGTGAGACGACCGCGCAGCGCGCCGGCTACTGGCGCGACCGCGTGGTCTACGCGCACGAGGCGGCGCGCGAGCTCGGCCCCGAGCGCAATCTCATCATCCGCTACGAGGACCTGGTGCTCGAGACGCGCGACACGCTCGCCCACATCTGCGACTTCCTCGGCGAAACGTTCGAGCCGCCGATGCTCCAGTTCTTCGAGAACCCGGCCGAGTTCCTGTCCGACATCGATGGCGACGTGCACCGCAAGCTGGAGCGGCCGCCACGCGCCGACGACGTCGGGCGCTGGCGCAGCGAGATGTCCGTCGAGGAGCAGATCGAGTTCGAGTCGGTCGCGGGCGACTGCCTGCGCGCCATGTCCTATGAGACGAGGGAGAGCTGAGCATGTCGCTGGATACGGATGGCCTGGTCGCCAGTCACGAGCACCTGAACGAGACCTGCTTCGATCACATCTACGAGATCTACTACGGCACCGACGACGGCTTCCAGGAGCTCCGCCCGCGCGAGGAGAAGCTCCACGACGCGGCGCACGTGGCCGGCCTCTACGAGATCTTCGCCCGCTTCGAGGACTTCTACGCGCGCGTCGATCCGCGACGCCGGGAGCGCATCCACTACGCCAGCGTGGTGGGCGGCCTGTACGGGCTGAACCTCATCCCCATCTTCCGGCCGCGGGAGATCACGTTCTTCGATGTGAATGCGCACGAGATCTCGTTCTTTCGGATCATCCGCCAGGTCTGGATCGAGTCGCTCAACGCGGATGACTTTCTCACCCGCCTCGGGCGCGCCGACTACGAGGTGCAGTCGGAGCAGGAGGAAGTGATCCGCACCTGCATCGCCGCCCGCCAGAACGGGACGCTGCAGGAGAACCGCGGCCGCTCGGCCCGGACGTTCCTCAGCAGTTGGCGCTACGCCCTCGACCACTTCGCCACCACCCGCCAAATCCTGGCCGAGGTGCCGGTGCATACGATGCTGGACAACGTGCAGTCGCCGTCGTTCGCGGAGTTTGTGGCGAACACGGAAAACCTCTGGCTCTACTGCTCGAACGTGCTGGAGTTCGTGACGTTCGACCTCCGCTTCGACCACCCCTGCAACGCCGCTCTCTTCGCCAGCTACTACGAGCGGACGGACATGCTCGACCTTGGCGCCGTCGCCGCGGACGACCCGGTGACGGTGCACTGCGGCATCCCGATGACCGTTGCACGCTGAGCCACCTTTATTTTTTTACGGAAGGGGGCACCGGAACCTTTAGAGTCACTCCTTATGTCATGAAAAGCCTGTGGCTCTTGGTCCTTCTCCTCGCCGCGACGGAGAAGCCCGCGTGGCAGTGGACCGATCAGGAGCGGATCGCCGCGCGCGTCGACCGCGCGCACGCCCAGGCCCGCGTGCAGGCCGCGCGCTCGGCCGGCGACGTTCAGGCCGCGTCGACCATGGCCACGGACGGCAAGCAGGTGACGGACGTCATCGACGGCAAGCGCAACCCTGAGCTGTTTCTCCCCACCGAGCTCTTCGAGGCTGCCATCAACCTCGGCCTCATCATTCCCGACGACTGGCGCGAGACGTGGGCGAACGGCGCCGCGGCCGCGGGGCTGCCCGCCGATTTCTGGGAAAGACTGCCCGTCGTGGCCGAGCCGTTCGTCAACGATCTGCGTCGGCGGCAGGATCTCTTCGAGTTGGCCCGCGACGCCGACGCCGGCGAGCGCGTGAAATACGACCGCCAGCTCGCGGCCCTCGCCGCAACGCTCTGCCGCGACCGGGCGATGTCTCTCGCCGCGGCCCGCAAAGAGTTCGGCGAACCGCTCGACCGCTTCCTCTATCTCACCGTCGCCGCGGGCAAAAGCATCACCTGGTTCGATGAGGATCAGGATCGCGCCTACCTCGAGCAGCATTCGCGGGGATGCCGCTGATGCGACGCCGCGGCGCCGCCTTCGCCCTCCTCCTCATCGCCGCCGGCAGCGCCCTCGGCGCCTCGATGGACCTGTCGGTGAGCCTGAACATCCTCTCGGACACGCGCCTCGAATCGAAGGCGTTCGTGCAGTACGCGAACAACAAGGGCTACCTCGTCTCCGGCGTACCGATCACGGCGTACCACACGATCGTGAACGGCGGCGTCGCCTATACCGCGCCGCCGCGGTCGGCGACGCCGTGGAGTCATTCGATCCAGACGCCGAATCCGGCCGTCCCCGGCATCTGCTACACGGGACGCGTCACCGCGAGCGGCACCGGCCCGGACGGCTACGCCACCAGCTCACTGGGCAGTTATCCGATCTGCTTCTACGGCCCGCCGCCGCCGAAGCTCGAATGCCCCGGCGATCCATCGTGCCCACCGACCGGCTCTGCATGCCTCCCCGAGGACGTGGAGTGCCAGCTTTCCCCGCTCGTCATCAACCTCGGCAACGGCAAATACGACCTCGCCGGCGATGATGACCCGGTGGTCTTCGATCTCGACGCGGATGGCACCGCCGACCGCATCACCTGGACCGCGCGCGGCAACGGCGACATGGGCTTCCTGGCCCTGGAGCGCACCGGCAACGACGCGATCGACAACGGCGCGGAGCTCTTCGGCGATCACACTCCGCTGCCGGGCGGCGAACCGGCGGCGAACGGCTTCGAGGCGCTCGCGCAGTACGACGAGAACGGCGACGGCGTCATCGACGCGAGCGATCCGGTCTGGCCGCGCCTGACGTTGTGGATCGATGTAAACCACGACGGCCGGTCATCGGCGTCCGAGACCGTGCGCCTATCGGCGACGAACATCATCTCCCTCGAAGTGCGCTACCGCCGCACGAACCGGACGGACGACGATGGCAACGTCTTCCGGTACGCGGCGAAGCTCCACCAGCGCGGCGCGGGCGACCGGACGTACTACGACGTCTACTTTAACCGGGTGCCGTGATCTTCACTCCGCCCACCGCTTCGTCCGCGCCACGGCGCGATGCCAGGTGTCGATCCGCTCGCTTCGTTCCGCGTCGCCGATACGCGGCGTGAAGACGCGCTCCGCCGTCCACTGCGCGTCGATGGCAGCGGCGTCCGGCCAGAATCCGGTGGCCAGGCCGGCCAGATGGGCGGCGCCGAGGGCGGTGGACTCGGCGGTGCGCGCACGGACGACAGGGATGCCGGCCAGATCGGCCTGGATCTGCATCAGGAGGTCGTTCGTCGATGCGCCGCCGTCGACGCGCAGCTCTTCGAGGGCGATTCCGGAGTCGGCACGCATGGCCTCGAGCACGTCGACGGTCTGCAGCGCGATGGAGTCGAGCGTGGCTCGGGCGATGTGCGCGCCGGTCGAGCCGAGGGTCAGGCCATGGATCGAGCCGCGCGCGTACGGGTCCCAGTGGGGCGTGCCGAGGCCGGTGAAGGCGGGGACGACCACCACGCCGCCGCTGTCCGGCACCGAGGCCGCGAGCGCCTCGATCTCCGGCGCGGTGCGGATGAGACGGAGCTGATCGCGCAGCCACTGCACCGCCGCGCCGGTCACGAATATGCTCCCCTCCAGCGCATATTGCAGCGGTCCGTCGCCGATGCGCCAGGCCACCGTCGCGAGCAAGCCGTGCGACGAGCGCACCGCCGCCGCGCCGGTGTGCATCACCACGAAGGAGCCGGTGCCGTACGTGTTCTTGGCCATCCCCGCGCGCGTGCAGCGCTGCCCGAAGAGCGCCGCCTGCTGATCGCCGGCGATTCCGGCGATCGGGAATCCGTCATCCGTCAGCCCGTAGCTCTCGCTCGACGACCGCACCTCCGGCAGCACGGCTCGCGGAACGCCGAGGATGTCCAGCAGCTCGTCATCCCAGGCGCCGCGATGGATGTCGAACAGCAGCGTCCGCGATGCGTTCGAGACGTCGGTGACATGACAGCGCCCATTCGTCAGCTTCCACACCAGCCACGTATCGATCGTCCCGAACGCCAGCCGCCCCTCCTCCGCCCCCGCCCGCGCCCCCGGCACGTGATCGAGCAGCCAGCGCAACTTGGTCCCGGAAAAGTAGGCGTCCAGCACGAGCCCCGTCCGGGCCCGGAACAGCTCCTCG
Source organism: Thermoanaerobaculia bacterium (assembly GCA_035273585.1). GTDB lineage: Bacteria > Acidobacteriota > Thermoanaerobaculia > Gp7-AA8 > Gp7-AA8 > JAFAVZ01. The sequence goes on along the minus strand of DATEOX010000095.1, from coordinate 10,896 downwards.
TGCGGGCGAAGCGCGTCGCACATCGCCGCCGTGCGCCGGTCCTGCCACACGATCGCCGGCGCCACCGGCTCGCCCGTCTCCCGATCCCACAGCACGGTCGTCTCGCGCTGATTCGTGATCCCGACCGCCGCGACCTCCACCCCCGGCACGCTGGCCATCACCTCGCTCATCACCGCCCGCTGCGTGGCCCAGATCTCCTCCGCGTCATGCTCCACCCAGCCGGGCTGCGGATAGGACTGCCCAAACTCGCGCTGCGCCACCGCGAGCGTCTGCCCGTGCGCATCGAACAGGATCGCGCGCGAGCTGGTCGTGCCCTGGTCGAGGGCGAGGATGGCCGGCATGATCTGTTTCATCTGCGCAGCGCGTGGGACAAATGCCTGTTTCTCTTCGAATCACGAATCAGCTCGCAAAGCTTACCGCCAGGAAATGACCCGAAGCCCCAGAAAGCGCCGGAAGTCAGCGACGTTAAAGGCGGAAGCGAGAGCGGCGGAGGGGTAGGTGGTGCCCAGGGACGGAATTGGATCGCGATGACCCTCGACGGTTCTGTAAGTTACTGAAAACACGATACCGCAGAAACGCTCATTCCTCCAGAAAACCCTCGGAGGGGTACGTATCGATGTACACCGCCTTCCGAATGAGTCATCTCGCGACGTACCATGTTCTCTGCCGGAAGGTACTCCGGCTCGGCCGCCTCGTCGGGGAGGTGCGGTGACGACCTTCTCTCTGAAAAGGGAGAGGCAATGGAGTCGAAGGACCTCGACGAGAACTACTGTTACAGCACGAAGGAGTTAGCTTTCCGTTGGAACCTCAGCGATGAAACCCTGCGGCGGATCTTCTTGAAGGAACCGGGCGTCATGATTTTTCGCCAGCAGCAACCCGGTAAGAGAATCTACCGGACGATGAGGATTCCAGGTGCTGTCGCGATCCGGGTTAAGAACCGGATGACGGTAGTTAAAAAGCCCCGGCAGTAGTACCCGCCCGCGTCCGGTTACCTCGGCGCGGGCAACTTCTCACCGAGGAGGGACCTGTGGTCGTTGACCAGTGCTCCAGGTGTGGAGGTGAATACGACCTCCCAGACGGCCATCATTGCGCTACCTGCCTTTCCATTGAGGCAGAACGTCGGAAAACTGCGGCGCAATGGCGCTGGCTTTGGTTGACGCCAGTCCTAGCGATCGCGTTTCTTTCCGTGATCGTCCTCATGGATACGCTCGAAAACCCATCACGCGCTTGGCATGAAGTTCGTCCGTGGGTGTACTTCATTTTAATTTTTCTTCCGCCGCTCCTTTTTCTTCAATGGCTTGTCACGCTTGTTATCCGAAAGGTTCGCCACAAAGAAACGCTTCCATTGGACCGTTTCATCCTCCGCAATACCGCGAATGGCCACATCATTCTCCGCCCCGGATCTCGATACAAGAAGAAGCCGGAAGACACACTTGTGTCGATACGACCAGACCGCAATCTTTTTTCAACGCCGGCTGGACCGAGATTGGTGCGCTGGCAAGCCGATCCCGATAACCTTGAAGCCTACGTCGAGTTCTATCGACCGCTGCGAGACTCCGCGCGCGTTGATTTCATTAGGGGCCTTACCGACTTCTTCGTTCTGAACTCTTCACCCACGGTTAACTTCTTGCAGGATCGCTACGCGAATCACCTCGGCGTGAAGATCCTGACAGTCGACGTTCCGCCGCAACCGGAACAACCAAATCCGCAGCCACGCGACCCCCGCTCTCCGGTCGAGCGTGCTATCGCAAAGATGCGAACCAAGGTGCAGTCCACGAAGCAGCTACAGGCTTTCTGGGACTCTCTGCCGAACGATCCTGACTTTGCCGACATGATGCGCGATCAAAAGGCTCGCACAGTGCTCCGCGGTGAATTCGACCAGATTATGAGCGACATCGCCCAGGGGCGTTTTGACGGTTAAAAAGGATGGACCGCAGCCTGGCCGCCGAGGGTACGATTTCGCGAAAAATTTTCCGCGAGCATTCCGCGTCCGAGTGGCCGCGAACGTTAGCCATATCCGGCTTGTACTGGTTCGCCGACCGTGCCGCTCCTACCGTCGGGAGAGTCCCCCTTCTCCCTATCGTCCGAACCCTATCAGGCTGCGCTATCGCTGCGGGGTGCCTCTCCCGACGCTTTCGCGCCCCTAACGGGGGTTCGCTAACGCTCCACACGGTCGGCGTTACGGAGGTTTGAAATACGCTATGACCCGGAGAATCTCGACCACCGACATCCTGACCGCCCTGCGCTCCACCCATATGCACGTCATAGGGAGCTCCGGCTATGGCAAGTCCAAGTTCCTCGAATGGTTGATGCGCGACCTGACCAAGCCCGCCGACCCCGGTTTTTGTTTGATCGACTGGCACGGCACGCTCTACCACGACGTTCTCCGCTACCTTGCCGGGACAGACTTCACTTCCCGCCCGCTTTATCTGCTCGACCCTTCCTCCTCGACGAGGATCACGGGGTTCAACCCTTTTTCAAGCAGCCAAGGCGATATGTCAGCGGCGGTGTCTCGTCGTATCGACGCCACGGTCCGGCCTTGGGGCGCTACCTCCACCGACGAGACGCCGCAGCTCTCACGCGTCTTGCGGATGCTCTACTCTTTTGCCGCTGAGGCGAACGAGACGTTGCCGAACGCAAGTTTGATGCTCTACCCGGCAAACGCGAACCTTCGCACGTATGCCGCTTCGATTATCAAGATGACTATATGCGGCAACAGCTTCTCGATTTCGCCGCATTCTCCGACTCCTATTTGCGGCAATACGTCTCTTCGACCATGAACCGCCTGGACCGTTTTCTCGCCCCCACTGCGGTTAGACGAATGATCGCTCGCGAATCCGGCAACCTGTCGATTCGGAAGGTTCTCGCGGAAAACGCCATCCTTCTTGTGAACCTCACCGCCTCCCAGCACCTCACGAACGAATCCGGCAAATTGATTGCCGCATTGCTTCTGAATGAGTTTCGCGAAGCCGCTCTGGAGCGACCGGGAACTAAGGACCGCTTTTTCCTTTTCCTTGATGAGTTTCAAGAGTACGTCACCCATGACGTTGCCGCGATGCTCGATCAAGTGCGAAAGGGTGGCCTCAACCTCGTCCTGTCTCATCAGCACCTCGGGCAGCTCGGCGCTGATGAGGCCCTCGAATCGTCCATCGCTACGAATGCGCGAATCAAGGCGGTTTTTGGTGGTCTTGATTACGAAAGCGCCGTTCTAGTCGCGAACGAGATCCGTCTTAAAGCTATCAACCGTCGCCAGGTCGAACGCCAAATCTACCGTAGTACGACGCTCGCCCATGAAGTCCAGAAGGTCGAGGTCGAGGGCGGAAGCCATACCGATGGTTATTCTGCGAGCCGTGGAACTTCCGAATCGGAGGCCGGTGGGTTCGACGCGTACGGTGACCCGAAAGTTGACCACCACAGCGCCGGGACCCAACAAACAGCCGTCGAGTCGTCCACCGACGCCTCGACTTGGCACGAGTCCGCCGTACTCACCCCCATTATCGGCAAAGAGCTCAGCACAGAGCAGGCGAAGACTCTTCAGGATAAGACTGCTGCCGAGGCTTTCGAAATCATGAATATGAAGCCGCGCGATCTCTACCTCAAGCTTCCCGAAATGCCGCTCGCTCTTTGGCAGCACGTTCCGGAGATCCCAACTCGCGGCGTCTCCGACGAAACTATGGAAACCTACGCGGCCAAGGCGTTCGAGCGGTCTGATGCCCGCCCGCCTTCGGAGATCGACGAAATCATGGCCTCGTCCCGGCGCGCTTTTTTTGAAAAGGCGACAGCCCCACCGGTCGACGATACGGGACCGCCTTCGGGCCGCTCAAAGAGCCGGCCCAAACCCCGTTCCCGCTAAACCTCGTAATCCACAACCTCCCCTTGCGTGATTCTCTGGGCCTTGTACCGTAAGGTACATGCCTACGAAGTCCGAATTGGAGATGCTCAAGCTCTTTTCGAGCTATTGCAATCTCACTCCCTCCCAGCTCGCCATATTGACCGGCCGGCTACCGCACGCTGTGCGTCGTAACCTCCGGACGATGGCGGCCGAAAACTACGCCCGGTTCGTCCCGCCGCTCTCGGACCGTTTTGGAGAGAATGTTTGGTTCCTCACGCAGAAGGGCTGGGATATTTGCCGCGCTATGGGTTGGGTTGACCGTCGCGTCGAGGCCACGGATGAGAAGTCCAATAAGAATATCCCGCACGACATGGTTATCACTAGGCTCCATATGGCGCTCATGAGTATCTACGGCGACCAGTTGTACTGGACTCAGCTCCACCAGGACTGCTACCGGAGGTTCGGCAAAGGGGAGAATGACCGAATCAACGCCGACGCTTATTTTTCTTTCCCTGCGGCCGACGGCCATGGCTTCTGCTCGTTTTTCCTCGAGGTCGAAAACACCGGCGAATCCAAATACGCGAACGGCAAGAGTTCCCGCGTCAGGAAGATGGAGGCGTACGCCGAATACGCGAAGGGTTTTTTCCAAGACAATTTTGGCGGTGACGATTTCCGCGTCATGGTGTTGCTGCCCACCACGGAGGGCGTTTGTCGCTTCCTCGGCAAACTCTTCGAGCTGGGCGGCGCAGTCGCCACCCGCCGCTTCTGGGCGACCGACTACTCATCTGCATTCGACCTCAGCTCAACTGCCACGGTTTTCGCTTCACCGAAGGATCTTGCAAAGAACGCGGCTCGACGCTCTTACGAACCCACACTCCTCCACTCGCTCGCGGACGCGTAGTTGTTAGAATCAACTTAGTACTTAACGGCAGTAGCTCCGATGGGGCACGCTGTCGCCTCCTCAATCTCTCCCGCGCGCGCGTAACCCGCTGCTGACGCGGGAGGGGGTGGGGTCCCACCATGCAGCTACCAATCGGGAAGAAACGAATGCTTTGGGGTTGGTCGTCGGATTACTCAATCGACGCATCGGGCCATTCGTTTTTCATCGGCAAAACCGGCACCGGGAAGTCGACGGTGTTGGAGTCCATTTTCCTTCAGAGTATCCGCAGCGGTCTGGGCGGTTGCTTCATCGACCCTCATGGCCTCTCGGCCGACACGCTCGCTCAGAAGATCCCCCGCTGGAGGACGAACGATGTTGTTTGGTTCGATCCGACCGCGGAAGCGGTCCCTGGTTTGAATCCCCTCGAAGGCCAGAACCGCGATCTCCGCCTTGATCAGTTCATCGACATCCTGGCGCACTTCTACGGCTCCTCCTCGTGGCTCGCTCGTTCGGACTACATCTCCCGCAATCTCGGCGCTGCGGTATTGGAGCTCGTGCCCCAATGCACCCCTCTCCATATCTCCCGCGCGTTCGTGGACGATGCTTTTCGGGCTCAGCTTGCTGCGAGAACGGGCCAACAACTCTACGACTTCTATACGACCCTTATCGATGATGCTGACCTAGACATCGACACCTTCCTCATCCTCGTGAATGTCGCCAAGAACCGCCGCGAGGATATGCGCCCCTGGCAGTACCTGAAGAAGCCTTCCACTGCAAGCGCTGCCACCGGAACATCTCAGAGGACCACTCAAAGCATGACAAGGTCTGCGGCGGCTTCGCGGGCAACTGCTGGCCGTGGTGCAGCTACGACCCTACGTGACCGGTTATTCGTTGACTTCATGCCGATCTTCCAGCACCCTAAACGTTCTCGGAGGAGCGCTTGAAACTTCACATCGGCAGAACGACCAATGGCGACACCTGGACATCCAAGTACTGGCTAAGAGATCCCGACGGCGGCGACTTGGGCACTGATTTTGTGGAACCGCATCTAGCCCAGCAACGCATCGGCACCCTTTCCCAGCGCTGGTTCGTGTTGTACGCGCGGTTGGGCGACGTAGACCGGAACGAACTGCTGCTTCGTGATATCGAGGACGTCAATCCACTGCTCGGCGATCTCGTGACCGCCACGCGCAAAAATAACGTCTTCAAATTCACGCACGTTGATCCTGTCATCCACGCCGCCGTCGAAGAACGTGTCCGCCGGGCCCTTGCGATGATCGCTGTTGACGACTCGTACGGCTCTTATCTCGACCTCACGCGCGAAGAGCACATGGTCGTTGGCTCCGACGAGGCAAAACCTTCCGGCGAGGCGGTTTATCCTTCACCGTCCGCGCCGGGCAAAAAGCCAACGTCCTGACTTCCACTCGATGCACAGGGCAGCTCTTGCCAAATGCGCCGGGCTTGCGGCAGCAAGCTCAAGGAGTCTCGGGTTGAGCTGGATGCGGTCGGTCAACCAACCAGCGATCCGCTCAGATACGGGTGCGCGCGGCGAAACGTCTTAGCTTTGGAATCACTGCGACAAAATGCGCAACGACTTCGGCTTGGATCGGTTCAGGAAGAACCGGCCGGCGGGACACTGCAAGCCTGCGAGGAACGAGGACAAGAACCGTCCTCGAAACAAAGCGTCAACAGTTAACTTCATCTGTGAATCGTTGTAAGTCCGAGTTCGGGCGAGAGTGGCACGGAGATAATCTACTCCGACAGTATGCGTCCGGAAGTTACGGATCACTCGATTTCGTCCCAGGTACTCAGCTCACGCTTGAGTCGCCGGACAATTTTGGAAATCCCTCGCAGCTCATGCTTAACCTCACTCACGACGTCAGCGAGGAATTTGGCAAATATGCGGCTGACGTGCAACGTGCCTAGACCACCAATCAGGATCACGATCAGGGTCAGCCAAGCGGCGATCAGCGGGTGATCGCCTAAGTTCACAGCTCCAGACAGCAGGTCGGTGACAAGGTATCGCATCCGGATTCTCCGAAGCCGCGCACTAATGCATTCAGCGGCTTTCCCGTGCTCCAGAAGCGACTTCGTCAAAGTAGGATCATTTGCGCGACTTGGCAACATCCCCGTCTAATTTTTTTTCCGGTGCTAAATGGGTCAAGTTTAGATCACCTCACTGCTCGCTGCTTATCCCCATCCCGGTCCCTACCCCTTTTCCTAGCCATGCGCTTACGATTAGAGCTAACTCCCCTTCACCTATGCCCCGCCTCACCTGCCTCTTTTTTCTGTTCGCCGCGCTCTTCATCCCCTCCCACCAGGTAACCGCGGCCTACTCACCTCAGACGCTCCTCCAGGCAACGAACCAAGTTCGGGCTGACCACCAGCTCCCAGCCCTCACTTCGAATGCGAAGCTCACTACGGCGGCGCAAGCCTTCGCCAATAACCTCGCAAATGCAAACACCTTTTCGCACGCTGGACTCTGGACCACTTTGAACACCTCCGGTTATCGCTACACCTACGCCGGCCAGAATCTCGCGCGCCATTTCACAGACACCGAATCCACCGTCACCGCCTGGCTTAACTCCCCCACCCACCGCGCCAATCTTCTTTCAACGAATTACACCGAGACCGGAATAGCTATGGCCTCTTCTTCGAACGGTGACATCTACGTCGTCCAGTATTTTGCCAAGCCTTCCCATGCCAAGTGAGAACGCAAAAGCAGTAGCACACGAGGTAATCGAAACCGTGCGAAAAGGTGAGAAGGTATCTATCCGCAAAATCGCGCCGAAGCATGGTTACTCGAAGGCCACCGCAGACCATGCCGCGAAGATCACCGAGACCGAGAGCTACAAGTCCGTCATTGACCCCTTCATCCAGGCGATGAAAGATGAACGCGATGCAGCGATCAAAGAAGCTGCCAAGAAACGTGGCAACGCTTCGTATCGCGATGCCATCGACTCGATCGACAAGCTCACCAAGAACATCCAATTGCTTTCGGGAGGTAAAACGGCGAACGACCAAATCACAATGACATGGGAGGGATGAGAGCTCGCGCCAGAAGCAGTAACGGCCGGTTCCTATCAGATGGTCGCCTCACACCAACAGAAGCCTGCCGCCGTTACAACGCCCGTCATCGCGAAGCTATAGCGCGACGAGCCGTAGAGAAGACACGCCGTCTAAAAGCGTCAGTCTATGAATACTACGGCGCAGTTTGTAATTGCTGCGGCGAAACGCGTTCAACAATGCTTAGCGTTGACCATGTGAACAACGACGGTTACAAGGATCGCAACAACACTAGTCGCGGCTCATCCACGTCACGGCTGTACGCTAAAATTATCCGGCTCAGTTTCCCGGCTGACTACCAAATACTCTGCATGAACTGCAATTTCAGCAAAAAGCGCAATGGAGGTCGTTGTGAACACAAGACTGAAACGCCGTGAACGTGATCGTTCCTTACCGACCCCGTAATTGGACGAAGCCGTTTCACGAAGCAACGACCCGCTGGACCGTCATGGTCTTGCATCGCCGCGCCGGCAAGACCACGGCGGTCTTGAACCATCTTCAGCGCGACTGCATCCGGAGCGTTCTGCACATCTTCCTGTTCTACGGCGGGTAGGGAACCTATACGCTTCCGACACTCCTGGGTAGAGCTATGAAAATCCCGCGATTCGGCCGGAACCTTCATCACCTCATCATCGATTACGCCGCCGCGACCGAGACTTTTGGCTTCCTCGACTTCGACGCGTTCATTCCGGTATGGGTTGCCACGAACGCTCTAGCCGAGGAAGCCAGGCGGCTCAAGATCGAGGTGGACGACCTTCCTTTCCTTCTCACCCAGCCGGCGGACTAAGCATTTCGTAATGCACAGGCTCATGTGCACTTCTTAGCAGGGGTTTTCGGGTTGCCGTAGTCTGCCTTCGCGCCCGGCCCGAGAGGACGTTCCGAGCTGAGAACCACGCGCCGCACCTTGTAACCCTCCGGGCCGGGCGTCTTTCGCGATGACCGATGAACAGATGATGGACGCGGCTCTCGCCTCCGTCTACGACCACCACGCCGAGACCGGACACGGCTTCCGCTTCTGGGTCTGCCTCTTCCGGCTGGAAATCACCTGCCCGAGGTGCGGCGAAGTTCTCTACGAGGGGCCGGAGTACAAGGAAGACCCGATCCCCGCGTATCAGCTCTGGAAGGCTCCGAAGAAGCGGCCCCGCCCCAAGACTGAGCGGAACCACTGATTGCACCAGGATTTGTGCACTCTCGCGCGACTCCTATCCGTTCCGAGGTACCGTTCCGGGCATGAAGATCCGGGACTCCTCTTACCGCGTCACCCGCGAGCCGTTGTCGGAGCTCTACTACGAATGCGCCGTAGCCCTTGAGCTCTACCGCTTCACTCACAAGGCTTACTCGAACCTTATCGATCACTGCCCGCCGGTCGTTCACGACCTCCTGACCTACCTCATGGCGTACATCTACGAGGATCTCCAACAAACCTTGCGGGAGTTCCTGACTTCCGAGGATGCCTACGATCTCGCCCAGCTCTTGAACGAGATCCTGGCCAGCAAGCCGGAGATTCTCGAATGAGGAAGCATGCGAAGGTCCCCCAGCGCGTGGCCGCCACGTTCGAAGACGATGCAGTCCTCCTTATCTGCGAGACCGTAATCAGGGTTATGGAACGCGTCATGGATGCGATCGACGACGACGAGAGCCTACGCGAGCACTACCTCGACATTTTCCCGCTCGCCGAAGATGTCGTGCAGGCGGAGCTTCAGCAATACGCCTTCCATCTGGCTTATGAGTTGTTCACCGATAACAATATCGTCAGAACCCGCCGGCTTGCTTTCGAGCGGGAAGCCGCGGGCGAGGATGAAAAAGGAGCCGACGAATCGGTCCCCTAAGATACTGCTTTGAGTTTTCGTTCCTGCTTCGGCCACGTCGCCCGGACTCTCTCGGTCAACCTCACCTGTCTCGCCTGAACCCAGGCTGAGTAGTGTTTCTCGACGATCTTTACGGAGTTGCCGAGAATCGCCGCAACGTCTTCGATAGGTACTCCGTTCGCGAGCAGGCTCGTGGCCAGCGTGTCGCGGAACCGGTGGGCGACCATCATGTTCTCGCCCTTCGATACTTTTGCGTCCTTCAGCACCTTCCGGAGCGTCCGCTGCCACGAGGAAACGGCGGAGAGTTGTTTGCCGTTGCCCGACCAGAAGAAGTACTTCGGGTTCGAGTTCTTCCCGGCCTGGTGTCTGAGCCCTTCCGCAACGTCAGGCGGGAGAGGAACGAAGACCGCCTGCCCCGTCTTGCCGGTTCGGAGCATCAGGTCGTCGCCGTGCAACTTCTCTGTTTCGAGGCAGGCCGCATCTTGGATGCGCAGACCGGAGTACCGCAGGAGCAACACGAACGTCTTGATCCGGGCCGGCCGGTTATGTCCATGGTCGCCGTGATGGGAGTAGGCCTCACACGCTCTGAGTATCCGTTCCATCTCTTCGTCGGTGTACGGCAGGGTGGGCGGCTCATTAACCTCCGGAGACTTAAAGCTTTCGGCGTAGTTCTTCGCAAGCCAGTCAGCCGACACGCAGAAGCCGAGAAACTGCTTCAGAAGCTCTAGCCGTTTTGCCGCGGTCGCTGCCTTGAACGTGCAACCGCTTTTGAGCTTCGCCAGCCGTTCGAAAGTGATGTCCTCGACATGCAGCCACCCACGGTCAGCGAACCACGCGGGCAGTTGCCGCCCGATGAAACGACGGTAGATCCGAAGAGACGACTCGGCGAGGTTGCGAGACACGGCCTCGTAGAGAAACAGCTTTGACGCCTCGGCGATCGTCGTCTTCGGCGCCTCTTCGATCGGCGCGGGTGGCGCCTCGATCACCGCGGTTCCCCGCACGTTCATCTCGCGCACGAGGTTTTCGGCGGCTTCCCACGAGGTGAGATTCAGCGACCGGCGCGGAACATCTTCGATGCCGATGGTACCTTCAAGCCAAATGGGGCAGTGGCAACGGCGGTAGCTGCGGCCTTTCTTTCGGGACTCGCATGACTTCCGGTGACGACGAAAGATAGTGAGCACAAACGCTCCCTTTCTCCGTCGAAGGGTACATATCGCGGACACGACGCCTAGGGCGACGATCCTCCAGAAGCTAATTGCATGACTGCAAGGTGGTTGGAGGAGTGGTGCCCAGGGACGGAATTGAACCGC
>DATEOX010000094.1:0-5692 GCA_035273585.1 Thermoanaerobaculia bacterium | reverse complement strand
GAGCGCGACGACTTCCTTGAGCCCGCCGACGCCGCTCTCGCTCATCGACATCACTTCGACCTTCCACCCGTTCCGCTCGGCGTAGCGGTTGTACATGCGGAACAGGTCCGAGGCGAAGAGCGCGGCCTCGTCGCCGCCCGTGCCGGCGCGGATCTCGACGAAGACGTTCTTCTCGTCGTTGGGGTCCTTCGGCTGGAGGAGGACGCGGATCTCGCTCTCCAGCACCGGCTCCTTCGCCTCGAGGTCGGCCAGCTCCAGCTCGGCGAGCTCGCGCAGGTCGTCATCGCCTTTGAGCGTGTTCAGCATCTCCCGCGTGTCGGCCAGGCTCTTCTTGACCTGCCTGAGCTCGCGGTACTTCGCCGTGACCTCCTCGATCTCGGCGATGGCCTTCATCGCGTCGCGGAAGACGGCGACGTCCGTGGCGACCGAGGGATCCCCGATCTTGCGCTGGAGCTCGTCGTAGCGTTTTTCGATTTCGTCGAGTTTTTCGTACATAGGGTACGGATCCTTCGCCGTCGTTGCGGCTCAGGATGACACAGCAAGCGGAGAGCGCCGCCTAAGCGACGGCGGCTTGCTTCTCGTCCACCACGTCGTACAGCAGCGCTTCCTTCAGCGCGACGATGGCGATCTCGAGCTGCTGGTCGTCCGGCTCCTTGGTCGTGATCTTCTGGAGCCACATGCCGGGGCGGGTGAGGGCGCGGCAGACGGGGTTGGCGAGGTGCCGCGCGGAGAAGCGGATGACCTCGTACGCCAGGCCGGCGATGAGCGGGATGAGGACCACGCGCGCGGCGAACTTGACGTAGAAAGGCGCGGCGGACGGCACCAGCGAGAAGACCAGGATGGAAATGGCCATCACGAAGAGGAGGAAGCTCGTGCCGCAGCGCGGATGGAGCGTCGACTTCTTCCGGGCGTTCTCCACCGTCAGCTCTTCGCTCGCCTCGAACGTGTAGACCGTCTTGTGCTCGGCGCCGTGGTACTGGAAGACGCGGCGGATCTCATCCATGAAGGAGATCGAGCCGATGTAGGCGAAGAAGAACACAGCGCGGATGAGGCCGTCCACCAGGTTGTAAGCCAGGTTGTTCATCCCCGGTGCGAGGTAGTGACGGATCAGGTTCGTGATGCCCAGCGGCGCGAGGATGAAGACCACCACGGCCAGCGCCAGGGCGGTGAGCATCGTGCCGGCCACGGCCCAGCCCGACATCTCCGGCTCGCCGTCCTTCCCTTCCGACGACACGCTGGCCGAGTAGTTCAGGGCGCGCATACCGAGGATGAGCGACTGGATCAGGACGACCGAGCCGCGCAGGACGGGGAGCTTGAGGAAGGGGTACTTCGTCGTGACGGAGACGAGCTTGTCCTTGCGGATGGCCACGCCGCCGTTCGGCTGGCGGACGGCGACGGAGTAGCCGGTGAGGGAGCGCATCATCACGCCCTCGATCACCGCCTGCCCGCCGATGAGCATGTCCACGTTCTTATCCGGAACGCCGGCGGGCATGGAGGTGGTCAGGCCGTTCGTCACGGCACCGAACGTGCCGGCGATCAGCCTGTTGGCCCGGACCCATGCGCGCCGGAGGGACATTACTTCTTCACTTCCTTTTTCGCGAACCGCTGCTTGAAGCGGTCGATGCGGCCGGCCGAGTCGACCAGCTTCTGCTTGCCGGTGAAGAACGGATGGCACTTGGAGCAGATCTCGACGCGGAGCTCTTTCCTGGTCGAGCCGGTGGTCCACGCCTCGCCGCAGGCGCAGTGGACCGGAACCTGCTGGTATTGGGGATGAATCTCTGGTTTCATGAACTTAACCTCAGGTCTGTAAGCTAGTCTGACTCTCGGGAAACGGCGAGTATAACGGAAAAATTCTGTGCTCCAGCGAGTCATGGCCATCGTCCTGCTGCTGGTGAGCCTGGCCACCTTCGTCCCGCTGATCCTGGCCGCGCTGCGCCTCGGCCGCGGCCTGGAAGTCGCTCCCATGGCCTGGTGGGCCCCCCTCCTCATCCTCGGCACGGGCGCGCTGCTCACCTGGCTCCTGAGCAAGCGCTACGTGGCCATCCGCCTCTTCGTGGTCGCGTTCGCCTTGTGGCTGGTGACGGCCGGCTATCTGCTGCTGCGGATCTTCTAACGTGCCCCGAACATCCGGATCGTCCAGAACGTGCACGCGCCGATGAGCCCCGCGGCGGGGATGGTCAGGACCCAGGCCCAGACGATACGCGTGGCCACGCCCCACCGCACCGCGGAAAGGCGGCGCGTCGCGCCGACGCCGACGATCGCGCCGGTGATGGCGTGGGTGGTGGAGACCGGGATGCCGAAATGCGTGGCGGTGAAGATGGCGATCGCGGCGCCGGTCTCGGCGGCGAACCCGCCCACCGGCTGCAGCTTCGTGATCTTCGAGCCCATGGTGTGGATGATGCGCCAGCCGCCGGCGAGCGTCCCCAGCCCGATGGCGGCGTGCGCGGCGAGGATCACCCAGAGGGGGATCACTTTCGCGTTCGGCAGGTAGTGGGCGGTCACGAGCACCGTGGTGATGATGCCCATCGTCTTCTGCGCGTCGTTCGTGCCGTGGCTGAGGCTGAACGCCGCCGCGGACAAGAGCTGCAGGCGGCGGAACCATTTGTCGACGCGCAGCGGCGTGGCGCGGTTGAAGAGCCAGAACGTGCCGGTCATCAGGGAGAGGCCGGCCAGGAGGCCGATGACCGGCGAGACGACGATGAACACCAGCGTCTTCGTCCAACCGGAGGGGATGATCACGCTGAAGGAGAGGGCCCGGGCGATGGCCGCGCCGGCGTAGCCGCCGATGAGCGCGTGCGATGAGCTGGTGGGCAGGCCGAAGTACCAGGTGATGAGGTCCCAGAGGATGGCGCCGACCAGGCCGGAGAAGATCACGCCGAAGGTGACGGCGCTCAGCTCGATCATCCCGGTGCCGATGGTCTTCGCCACCGCGGTGCCGAAGCCGAAGGCGGCGACGAAGTTGAAGAACGCGGCCCAGAGCACGGCCTGGCCGGGCGAGAGGACGCGCGTGGAGACGATGGTGGCGATGGAGTTCGCCGCGTCATGGAAGCCGTTGATGTAGTCGAAGGCCAGCGCGACCGCGATCAGGCCGGCGACCATCAGCAGTTGCGTCGACATCAGCCGTGCTTCACCACGACGTTCTCGACGAGATTGGCGACGTCCTCGCAGCGGTCGGTCGCATCTTCGAGCACGTCGAGGATCTCCTTCCACTTCATGACCGTGATGGCGTCGCGCTCCTCGTCGAACAACTGTCCGACCGCTCTCTGGTGATGGCGGTCCGCCTCGTTCTCCAGGCGGTTGATCTCCACCGCGAAGGCGAGCACGCCGTTGCGCTTCTCCAGCGCCTCGATGGCCTTCCGCACCTGCTCGGTCTGCTGCACGATCACGCGCGTCAGCTCCCGCGCGCCGGGGCGGATGGTCTGGATGCGATAGAGCGGGATGAGCGCCGCCGCGTCGTCGATGGCGTCCATCACGTCGTCGAGGGCGCGGGCGATGGAGTGGATGTCTTCCCGGTCGATGGGGGTGACGAACGTCTTGTTCAGGCGCTGGATGATCTCGTGGGTCAGGAAGTCGCACTTGTGCTCGGCTTCCTTGATCTCGTGGGCCTTGTCCGCGATCGGCGGATCGGAGGCGAACATCTCCTCGAGCATGACGGCGCCGGCCCGGAGCTGATCGGCCATGGCCTTGAAGTCTTCGAAGAACTTCTCCTCACGCGGGATCAGTCGAAATCGCGACACTGAATGCTTCCTCCCTCGCCGAGCGGGCGGATTCTAACCCATCACGACAGCCGGACCTCGAACGTCGCGCCGCCGGCCGGCCGGTTCCAGGCGCGGATGGTCCCGCCGTGCAGCAGGACGAGGTGCTTGGCGATGGCCAACCCGAGGCCGACGCCAGGAACAGTTTGCGAGCGGCTGCGGTCGACGCGGTAGAAGCGGTTGAAGATGCGCTCCAGCTCGGCCGGCGGGATTCCTTCCCCCTCATCCGACACCCGTACCACGGCCGCTCCGTCCTCCGGCGCGATCTCGACGAGGATCTCGCCCCGCGCGCCGCCGTGCTTCCAGGCGTTGTCGAGGAGGTTGGCGAAGATCTGCGCCGCGCGGGTCGGGTCGACGCTGGCTAGGGCCGATTCGCCGCGGATGGTGAAGCGCAGCGGC
The DNA here is from genome assembly GCA_035273585.1 of Thermoanaerobaculia bacterium. GTDB lineage: Bacteria > Acidobacteriota > Thermoanaerobaculia > Gp7-AA8 > Gp7-AA8 > JAFAVZ01. The sequence continues at coordinate 1,538 of DATEOX010000094.1, read as the reverse complement.
CTGTCCGCCAGCCGCTCGCGGAACTCCTCCACCAGCTCGCCGACGAGCGCGTACAGGTCGACATCCCGCCGCTCCAGCACCAGCTCTCCCGACTCGATGCGGTTCAGCTCCGAGAGGTCCTGCACGAGCCGCTCGATGCGCCCCAACTGCCGCAGCATCACGTTGCGCAACTGCCGCTCCTGCTCCTCGGTCAGCCCGCCGGCATCGAACGACTCGACCGCGGAGCGGAGGCCGGCGAGCGGCGTGCGCGCCTCGTGCGAGAAGTCGTCGAGGAACTCCTTCCGGATGCGCTGCAGTTGCTCGATCTTGGTGATGTCGATGAACAGCCCGACCGCCGCTACCTCCGGCGAGTCGGCCACGGGGAAGACGCGGATCTCGATCTGCCGTGCGCCGGCCGTGATGCGGTCCGTCGAGGTTTCCCCCTCCCGCGCCCGGTCGAACGCCGCGGCCACGGTGCTGTTGCGCAGGACCTCGAGCAGCGGCCGGCCGATGAGATCGCGCCCGACGTCGAACATCTCCGCCACCCGCTCGTTGGCCAGCACCACACGGCCGCCGGCGCTCAGGGCCAGCAGTCCTTCGCCGAGGGCCGCGGCGATCTGCTGCAGCGTGGCGCGGCGCTGCGCCGACCACGACTTCTCGCGGAGCATGGCCACGCGCAGCTCGTCGACGGCGCGCGCCAGGTCGTCCACTTCGCCGTGGTAGGCGCGGTCGGTGATCGCGCGCTCCGCATCGCCCTCCACGAGCGCCTGCGTCCGGTCGATGAGCAGGTCGAGATCGGACGCGCGGCGGATGGCCCACAGATAGACGCCCGTCCACGGCAGCATGAACGCGCCGAACGCGATGCAGCCGAAGACGATCGCCTCCCCCCGCGGCACGCCGAGCCGCGACAGCGCGAAGCCGAGCGCGCTGGCTACCGCGGCGGCGATGGCGAGCGAGACGTAGAGAAGGACGCGCAGCGGATGCATGGCCTAGGGCCGTTCGTACCGATACCCGTACCCGATCACCGTCTCGATCCGCTCCTTGCCGATCTTTTTGCGGAGGTTGCGGATGTGCGCGTCGACGGTCCTCGTCTCCACGTCATCCGCCGCCCGCCACACCTCGGAGAGGATGCGCTCGCGGGGCACGACGGCGGGGCTGTTGCGGACGAGCATCTGCAGCAGCTCCAGCTCCTTCTTCGCCAGCTTCACCTCCTCGCCGCGGACGTAGACCCGCAGCGCGCGCTCGTCGATGCGCAGCCAGCCGTCGTCGTAGCCGGACGTCTCCTCGACCGCGCGGCCGCGACGGAGGATCGCCGCCACGCGCGCCAGCAGCTCGCGGACGCTGAACGGCTTGACCAGGTAGTCGTCGGCGCCGAGCTCCAGGCCCATCACCCGGTCGGCCTCCGAGGAGCGGGCGGTGAGCATGAGGATGGGGAGCGAGGCGGTGGCGGCGTGCCGGCGCAGCTCGCGGCAGATCGTGAAGCCGTCCAGATCGGGCAGATTGAGATCGAGGATCAGGAAGTCCGCGCCGCTGGACTGCAGCGCAGCGAGCCCCTCCTG
>DATEOX010000093.1:0-3172 GCA_035273585.1 Thermoanaerobaculia bacterium | reverse complement strand
GGATTTCTATGACGCGAATCCTCTACTTATCGCTCGTGGCGGCGCTCCTCGTGACGGCCGCTCAGGCGCAGACTCCCCCCTCCGAGCCGCCGCAGAAGCCGAAGGCTGGCACGATCATCCAGACCCCGAACGCGGGCCGGATCACCGACGCTCCGACCACCCCCTCCACCGCCCCTCCCAACGCCCCGGCCCCCACGCCGGGCGACAAGGTCGAGCGCTTCGAGGCGGTGGGCAACACCTCGGTGGCCGCCGACACGATCCGCGTCTACCTCGGCGTCCAGCCGGGGGAGGTCTATGACCCGGCCGCCCTGCAGCGCAACTTCCTCAACCTCTGGCAGACCGGCCTCTTCGACGACATCCGCCTCGAGACCGAGCGCGGAGCGAACGGCGGCGTGGTCGTCCGGGCCGTGGTCAAGGAGCGGCCGCGCATCGGGTCGGTCGAGTACCGCGGCAACAAAGAGCTCCAGACCAACAAGATCACCGAGGCGCTGGAGAAGGAAAAGATCGACATCCACGTCGGCAACACCGTCGAGCAGACGCTCGTCCGGCGGGCCGCGGAGGCCATCAAGCGGGCCTACACCGAGAACGGCTTCGAAGGCGTCAACGTCGAGGCCACGATGGAGGACCTCACCGAGCCGGGCGAGAAGAAGATCGTCTTCAACATCAACGAAGGCATCAAGGCCAAGGTCGCGGGCATCGACTTCACCGGCAACCAGCACTTCTCCGACCGACGCCTCCGCTCGGTGATGAAAGAGGTCAAGAGCAACAACCCCATCACCTGGATCCGGAAGAAGAACCTCTACATCCCCTCCAAGCTCGACGAAGACCTCGAGCGCCTCAAGAACTACTACCAGGACTACGGCTACTACGACATCGCCTTCGGCGACCCGCAGGTCATCACCGTGGGCAAGAACACCAAGAGGCCGCGGGTGAAGCTGGTCATCCCGGTCAAGGAAGGCTCGGTGCACACGTACGGGGACGTCTCGGTCTCCGGCAACACCGTCTTCACCAGCGACCAGATCATCGGCGAGTGGCCGCTGAAGAAGGGCGAGATCATCCGCCGCAAGCCGATCCAGGCCCGCGCCGACGCGTTCGGGGACGCCTACCGGATGCGCGGCTACATCTACGCCTACGTCAACCCCGAGTACGTCACGAAGGACGACGGCGTGATCGACGTCCACCTCCAGGTCTTCGAGGGCGAGCAGTTCCGCCTCGGGCGGCTGGAGTTCCAGGGCAACACGACCACGAAAGACAAGGTCCTCCGCCGCGAGATCTTCCTCGAGGAAGGTCAGATCATGGACATGGAGACCTTCAAGCAGAGCCTCTACAAGCTCGGCCAGCTCGGCTACTTCAAGGTCACGGAGAACCCCGACTTCAAGGTGAACCCGGAGTCCAAGACGGTGGACATCCTGGTCAAAGGGAACGAGGAAGGGAAGAACGACATCCAGTTCGGCGGCGGCTACTCGGAGGGCGGCGGATTCTTCGTGCAGTCGCAGTTCTCCACGCGCAACTTCCTCGGCGAGGGCGAGAGCTTCGGCCTCAGCTTCCAGCGCGGCAACCGGACGAACTTCTTCAGCCTCTCCTACGCCGATCCCTGGTTCCTGGACACGCCGAACAGCCTGGGCATCTCGCTCTTCGACCGGAACACGCAATACCCCGCGTCGGTCGGCTACGAGGATCGCGGCAAGGGCGGCACCATCGCCTACGGATATCGCCTGCACCGCTTCGACAGCCTCTCCCTCGTGTACGGCCTGCAGCGCTCCAAGATCCACTACGAGACCAACACCATCCCCGACAACAACGGCAACGTGCCGTTGTCCGACATCACGGACTTCATCTACACCACCTCGTCCATCGGGCCGGCGTATCACTTCGACTCGCGGGACAATCCCTTCGACACCACGCGCGGCGGCCGGCTGAGCCTGAGCGCGCTCTACTCCGGCGGCCCGCTGGGCGGCACGATCCACATGTTCAAGCCGACCCTCGCCGCGACGAAGTTTTTCAAGCTGTCACGCAAGACGAGCTTCAGCATCAATGTCGAGGCGGGGCAGATCTTCCCGCTGGAGAAGGGCTGCGCGTACACCCGCACCGAGGCCTTCGAGAAGCGCATCGACCAGTGCGTGCCGGATACGGACCGTTTCCTGGTCGGCGGCGAGTACTCCGTGCGCGGCTTCCGCCTCGGCACCCTCGGACCGGTGGAGACGCTCAACGGCGGCGAGTACCGGCCGGGCGGCTACAAGTACCACGTCACGAACGCGGAGTGGATCTTCAGCATCAACGAGCCGCTGCGCCTCGTGCTCTTCGCCGACGCCGGTTTCGCGTATGGCTACAACGACAAGTGGGACCTGAGCAAGACGCGTTATTCGACCGGCGCGGAGATCCGGATCTTCCTGCCCGTTTTCCAGTTCCCGCTGCGGTTCATTTACGCCATCAATCCCAATAAGAAGCCCGGAGACGACTTCGAGAGCTTCCAGTTCACGATTGGGAATACGTATTGAGCGGGCCCCGATTTATCGGTTGGTCCAGACGAACGATTAAGGAGATTCCATGAAGAAGTTCCTGATGACGATGGCGGCAGCCGCGCTCGCGGCGCCGATGTTCGCGCAGAGCGTCCCCGCTCGCGTCGCGGTGATCGATGTGCAGAAAGTGCTGGCGAACTCCGCCGCCGGCAAGGCCTCTTTCGAGAAGCTGAAGAAGATGCAGGACGACCGCATCGCGAGAGCCAAGAAGATGGACGAGGAGATCAGCTCCCTCGACAACGAGATCAACACCAAGAAGCTCTCCCTCAGCGATGACAAGGTCACGGAGATGACCAAGCAACTCTCCGACAAGCGCATCGCCATGCAGCGCTTCGCTCAGGACGCCGACCGCGAGGTCAGCGAGGCCCGCGACCGCGAGCTGCAGGCCCTCGAGGCGAAGATCAAGCCGGTGATCGACTCCATCGGCAAGGAGATGGGCCTGGCCGCGATCTTCAACAAGTTCGAGTCCGGCCTGATCTACGCGTCGGACGCGATCGACATCACCGACACGGTCGTGCAGCGCTTCAACGCCGCCGTCCCGGCCGGCGCCGCCCCGGCAGCGACGAAGAAGCCGTAACCGGCTCCTGATGTTCGTCGGTTCGAAGAGCCTCCCCCCGGGGAGGCTTTTTCGTTGGTGCGCGGGCGTCCCGCCC
>DATEOX010000092.1:0-2681 GCA_035273585.1 Thermoanaerobaculia bacterium | reverse complement strand
GAGGAGGGTGCCGTCCACGAACGGCCACTTTCCCTCGATCCGGATGGGCACCGCGCGCGAGCCTTTCGGCACCGCCGCGGGATCGATCGTCACCCGACTGCGCGCATAATCGATGAGCACGACATGGCGCTCCAGAAAGTCATACCCGAGGATGCCGTCGATGCGGTCGCGGAGGCCGATGTGAGAAAGGTCGGTGGCGTCGAAGTGGTAGCCGCGCGAGGTGAGCGAGCCGACCGCGAGCGTGATCTCGTCGTCGATCGACGTCACCGCGACGCGGCCCGCGCCGGCGCCTTGTATCGAATCGGGGGCGCCGCGCGTCAAACCAAGCGAGTCGATGAGCGAGGAGTCGAGGAGCATGCGGCTGGAGCCGGTGTCTAGGGCGAACCAGAGCGGGCGCGAGCCGTTGATCCGCACCTCGATGATCGGCACCGCGTCGCGGCTCTTCGCCGGAACCGAAACGGCGGCGGCATGCGCACGCACTATGCACAAAAGGGTCACGATCAGAATGGGGAGTTTCCGCATGCGAGCGATTCGAAATGTTAGCAAGGGCAGGAACGTTCCGGGCGGAGTGCAATCCAAACAGATCGTGCTCGCCATCGCGCTGCTGCTGACGGCCGTTGCGGCCTCGGCAGACACCATGCCGTTGTCGCAGATCCAGAAGGGGATGAAGGGCTACGGCCTGACCGTCTTCGAAGGGACGAAAGTCGAGCGGTTCGACGTCGAGATCCTCGGCGTGCTGAACAATATCGGCCCCAGCCAGGACCTGATCATGGCCCGCATCGACGCCCCCACCGTGCAGCGCGCGGGCGTGATCGCCGGCATGTCCGGATCGCCCATTTACATCGATGGCAAGGTCATCGGCGCGCTCGCCTACTCCTGGCAGTTCTCCAAGGAGCCGATCGCCGGCATCACCCCCATCGATGAGATGCTCAAGATCGCCCGCAACGAGGGGACGAGCGGCGGCGCGGTTGCGGCCTCGGCCGTGCCGCGCATCAGCGGCGCCGATTTTCTCAAAGCCCTCGGCAACGCGAAGATGGATGACGTCTTCGAGAAGATCGCCACCTCGTTCGGCGCCAAGGCGACGAGCAGCATGTCGGGTGCGCATCCCATCGCCGTCCCGCTCTCCATGTCCAGCTTCGATGCGACGACCGTGTCGCGCTTCGGCCCCTATTTCGACCAGATGGGCTTCGTCAGCGTGCCGGCGGGCGCTTCCTCCAGCAGCACGACCAAAGCGACCGACGCGAAGAAGGCCTTCGCCGTCGGTGACGCCATCGGCGCGGTGCTCATGAACGGCGACTTCACCGTGGCCGCGACCGGCACCGTCACGCACATCGATGGCGACCACATCTACGCCTTCGGCCATCCCTTCCTCGACATGGGCGAGGTCAGCTTCCCGATGACGCAGTCGGAGATCGTGACCGTGCTGCCCAGCCTGGCCAGCTCGTTCAAGCTGGCCAACACCGGCAACGTGGTTGGCGCGCTGCGCCAGGACCGCGCTTCGGGCATCATGGGCGTCCTCGGCGACAAGGCCGACACCATCCCGGTCGAGCTGACCGTCAACGGCGGCGAGCCGGGGCGGACCTATCATCTCAACGTCGTCCGTCACGCGCAGCTCTCGCCGCTCATCCTGGCCATGGCGGCGGACACGGTGATCGCCAACGTCCAGCGCGCCGCGGGCGAGCGGACGGTGATGCTCGAGTCGGAGATCAAGCTCAAGGGCTTCGAGCCGATCCGGCTGCGCGAGGGATGGGCGGGGGCGCAGGCGCGCCAGGCCATCCCGCAGTACCTGGCGGTCATCGCCGGCTACCTGATGTCGAACGAGTTCCGCGACGCGACGATCGAGAGCGTGAAGCTCCACGTCCGCCACGACGACCAGCTCAAGACCGCCAAGCTCCTCGAGGCGTCGATCGACACGCCGGACAAGGGCGAGATCCATCCCGGCGACATGGTGAAGGTGCGGGCGCTGCTCAAGCCGTATCGCGGCGAGCCGTTCCGCGAGACGTTCGACATCAAGATCCCGGAGAACCAGACTCCGGGGGCGGCGTACCTCCTGATCGGCAGCGGCACGGTGCTCAACCAGATCGACTTCACCCTCGTGCCGCCCGATCCGCGGACGCTCGAGCAGGTCCTCGGCGTGCTGGAGCGGCTGCGGCCTTCCACCGACCTCACCGTCGGGCTGTACTCGACAGGGGAGGGGGCGGTGACGGCGGGCGTCTATCTGCCGAACCTGCCGCCGTCGATCCGCGCGGTCGTCGCCGCCGACAGCTCGAACGCGCCGCAGGCGCCGGTCAAGTACCACGGCATCGACCATCAGGCGCACTCGCTCGGCTACATCATCGACGGCGCGCTGAAGATCGATCTCGACGTGCGGCCGGCGATCTGACGTTTCCGTAACGTTGCTTCTGGAAAAGCGGCGCGGGGCTTACGCTCCGCGCCGCGTCGTATTGAAAGGAACCAGCCACCGCATGCGCGTCAAGCCTGCGCTCCTCACCGCAACACTCCTGATCGCAACCCACGCCTTCGCCGTCGCCCCGCAGTTCTGGCGCGTCCGCACCGCCGACGAGCTCCTCGGCGGCGAGATCGAAGGCTTCGCCGTCACCAGCCGCGGCGAGCTGCGCCCCGGCCCGACGCTGCGCAAGGTCGCCACCTTCACCGACCCCTTCGTCCTCTCCCAGACCGCC
>DATEOX010000091.1:0-4950 GCA_035273585.1 Thermoanaerobaculia bacterium | reverse complement strand
TCCGGCGCCGGCAGAGACGGCGTCTGGGTCAGCTCGTACAAGGTGCGGCGGCCGTCGACCAAGTCGAGCAGGCGCTGCTCATCGGCATCGAGCGTCAGCCCGTGCACGACGGCGCCCGTCTTGTCGAAGAGCGTCGCTTTTGCGCCGAGGCGGGCGACGAGCGCGCGCGGATCAGGCATCCGCCGGATGCCTTCCATCAGCGCCTGCGGCACGGGGATCTGCACCTTCACGAACTCGAGATGCTTGTCGCGCCCGGGGCGGAACGACACCGTCCCGAAGTCCCAGCCGAAGACCGACCAGAGGATGCCGCGGATGTGCTCGTGGAGCATGACGAACAGCTCGCGCGGATCGAGCGCGCGCATCTCGGTGAGGATGGTCCCTTGCCGCTTGCCCGTCGTGGCCAGAAGACGGACGCTCTCGTCGTATTGCTCCTGGCTGATGCGGCCCTGGCGCAGGAGCTGGTCGCCCAGCGAATCGCGGATCTGGTTAGAGGAGGCGTAGATGATCTCTCCCCCTTCGAGATAGATGCTCTTCACCTCGGCGCCGCGGCGGCATTCGACGATGCCTGGCGCGCGGTAGCGGTGGATGGTGACGAGGATCTCGGGCAGGGGCGTCTGGGCCAGATCGCTCTGGTAGAGAGGAGTGGGCGAGGATTCGGGGCCGTCGTTGGGAAGCATCCGCGACACCGGACGGGGTTAGGTTGTCTTCTTCTCGTCGAGCTGCTTGTTGGCGGCCTCGTCCTTCCCCTTGTTCAGGCCGGAGCGGAAGTTGGAGATGCCCTCGCCGAGGCCGCGGCCGAGCTGCGGAAGGCGGGCGGCGCCGAAGATCACGACGACGATGGCCAGGATGAGGAGAAGTTCAGGGACACCGAGTCCAAACATGTAGCCTCCGTGCGGCGCCGGAAAGTGTATCCGAATGCCGGAGCCGAGAACAGCGCCCGCACGGTAGACGTTCCCGGAATGGCAGACGCTTACGATTGTTAAGATGCGGCCCGCCACGATGATCGACCTCACCGGACTCAACCCCCAGCAGCGAGACGCCGTCACCCATGGCGAAGGGCCGCTGCTCGTCCTGGCCGGCGCCGGCTCCGGCAAGACACGCGTCATCACCTATCGCATCGCCTGGCTGATCGGCGAGCGGGGCGTCCATCCGGCCGGCATCCTGGCCGTGACGTTCACCAACAAGGCGGCCAACGAGATGCTCAGCCGCGTCGAGCAGCTCGTGCCGAACATCGGCGCCCGGCCCTGGATCGGGACCTTCCACTCGACCTCGCTACGCATGCTGCGGCGTTATGCGGACCGGCTGGGGTACACCAAGTCGTTCGCCGTCTACGACACGGCCGACCAGCTCACGCTCATCCGCCGCTGCATGCGCGAGCTGAACGTGAACGACGAGGCCTTCCCGCCCCGCGCCGTCCTGACGCGCATCTCGAATGCGAAGAACGAACTGATCGATCCGGTGCAGTACGAGAAGACGAACCTCGACTTCTTCGGCGCGCGCGTTTCGGAGATTTATCGGATGTACCAGAAGCGTCTGAAGGAATTCGACGCCATGGACTTCGATGACCTGATCGGCAACTACGTCGCGTTGCTGGAGAAGCACGACGACGTGCGCGAGGAGCTGCACGCGCGCTTCCAGCACCTCCTCATCGACGAGTACCAGGACACGAACCGCGCCCAGTACCAGCTCATCAAGCTCCTGGCCGGTCCGCGCGGCAACCTCGTGGCCGTGGGCGACGAGGACCAGTCGATCTATCGCTTCCGCGGCGCCGACATCCAGAACATCCTCAACTTCGAGCGCGACTTCCCCGGCGCGCGGGTGGTGAAGCTGGAGCAGAACTACCGCTCCACCGGCAACATCCTCGACGCGGCCACGGGCGTGGTCTCGAATAACATCGCGCGGAAGGGGAAGAAGCTCTTCACCGACTCCGGCAGCGGTGAGCCGGTGCGCATCGTGACCACGAGCAACGAGCGCGAGGAGGCGCAGTTCGTGATCGAGAAGATCACCGGCGGCCGGGCGCGCTTCAAGCTCTCCGACTTCGCCGTGCTCTTCCGGACGAACGCCCAGTCGCGGCCTTTTGAAGAAGAGCTGCTCCGGGCGAACGTCCCGTACACGGTCGTGGGCGGCGTGAAGTTCTACGAGCGGGCGGAGATCAAGGACGTGCTCTCGTACGTCCGGCTCGCGGTGCGGCCGCACGACACACCGTCCATCGAGCGGGTGATCAACGTCCCGTCGCGCGGCATCGGCGACACGACGGTCGCCGCGCTGAACGAGCAGTCCGCGGCGCGGAACGTCTCGCTCTGGACGGTGATCGAGGGCGACCTCGCCTTCCTGCCGTCGCGCGCGTCGAAGGCGGTGCGCGAGTTCCGGGAGATCGTGCACGACCTCAATCGCGCGGCGAACAATCCGATCCCCGAGTTCTTCGATTACGTGCTGCTGCGCACCGGCTACCGGCGGATGCTGCAGGAGTCGCGCGACGTGCAGGACGAGGCGCGCCTGGAGAACATCGACGAGCTCCTCAACTCCGCGCGCGAGTTCTGGGAGCTGAACGGCTCGTCATCGCTGGCCGACTATCTCGACTCGCTCACGCTTATGTCCGACCTCGACCGCTACGAGAATCAGAAGGGCGTGACGCTGATGACCCTGCACGCGGCGAAGGGGCTGGAGTTCAAGGTCGTTTTCCTGGCCGGCATGGAGGAAGGCGTCTTGCCCCACTCGAACTCGCTCGAGCAGAACGACGACCTGGAGGAGGAGCGCCGCCTCTGCTACGTCGGGATGACCCGCGCGCGCGAGCAGCTCTACTGCCTGCACGCGCTGGAGCGCCGCCTCCACGGCCGCTTTCGCGAGCAGAGCCCGTCGCCCTTCCTCACCGAGATCCCGGAGGAGGTGCGCGAGGAGGTCCGCCTGGCCAACTCCTACCGCTACGCCAAGGCCGAGCCGTCGTGGCGCGAGCGCCCGATCCAGCAGCAGCGATGGGCCCCCTCCCGCCCGGCCGCCGGCCCTTCCCGCCCCACGCCCGCCCCGCCGAAGCCGGCGCCTCCGTCATCGGCGAACGGCGTGCTGGCCTTCTTCAAGGACGCGCCGGTGCAGTTCGATCCGGCCGCGATCCGCTCCGCGACGCAGAAGGAAGCGCCGAAAGCGGAGCTCAAGCGCGGCGCGCGCGTCCGCCATGAGCAGTTCGGCGACGGCACGATCCTGACCATGGAAGGCTCGGGCCCCGACGCCAAGCTGACGGTCTACTTCGACCGCGTCGGCTCGAAGAAGTTCATCGCCAAGTACGCGAAGCTGATGCGCATCTAGCCGGCACGGCCGGCTGCGCGGGTTGGCCAAGCCTCCGCCACCGTTCTCGCTCGAAGGTCAGTCAGGCGCAGACGGTCGCCGAGGCTTGGCCAACCAACGCGGCGGGCCGTGCCCGCCCGGCCTAGCGTTTCGTGGCTGCGTTCCGGATCTCGCTGTAGTCGATGGCGAACACCGTCGAGACGCCGCCGCCGGTGATCGTCGGGTGCGTGTAGGGCCACGGCGGTAGACCGATGGTCGCGCGCGCCTCATCGATCCCGCTGCGCATCTCGTTGATGTGGACCGCCTTGACCAGCACGCCGAAGACGTTCGGATCGGTGAAGACGACCGGCGCGAGGCCGGCCGTGGCCCGGAGCTGATTGACCAGCGTGCGCGGCCCCGGCACATGGGTGGCGAGGATGAAGCCGCCCGGCGTCGCGCCCGAATTCGCCGTCGATCGGGTGCCGATCACGACGTAGGTGAACGGCGTCGTGCTGTTGTCCGCCGCCACGGAGCGGATGCGGTAGCCGTAGGTCTTCGTCGGCACGGCCGCGGTGTCGTTGTAGGTCTCGTTGACCGTGGTCGTGTACAGGCTCCAGACGCCGTCCTCCAGGCGCCAGATCTCCGTATGGTCGACGCCGGCGCTGTTCGTCCAGACGAGCCGGACGAAGTCGCCGAACGACTGGGCGACGAAATCGAGCGGCGTGCTGAACGGACGGCGCACGACCGTCTGCGTGAACGGCTCGCGCTTGGGTCCGTACAGCGCGTCGCCGCTGTAGTCCACGCTCACGTCATTCGAGCCGATGCGCAGGCCGGTGACGGTGATCATCGCCGTCGCCGAGTTCCCGCTCGGCCCCGGCGTGAGCGTCTGCTGGAAGCCGCTGATGGTGACCGTGCCGGTGGGGACAGGCATGAACGACTCGCGCGGCGTCACTGTGACGGTGAACGTCACCGGGTCGTTGTAAAAGGACGGGTTCGAGGACGGCGTGCTCGTGATGCTCACGAAGCGGTCCTCGCAGGCGTTGAGCGCGACGTTGAACTGGTTCGCGGACGGCTGCACCGCGGCCCAGTCCAGCCGCCCATCGTGATTGAAGTCGCCGGCGACGACGTCGGTCCCGCCGTGGCCCATGTTGTCCCGGTTGAAGGGCCCTCCCTTCGCCACGCTGACGTACTGGGAGATGGTCGAGTTCTCGCCCGGCTCGATGATGTCCACGTTGCCGTCTTCCGAGACGTCCCCCACCGCCATGTGCCGCTGCGTGGTGAACGTGCTGTACGTCCCGAAGAACGTGAGGCCGCCGCTGCCGTTGTTGAGGAAGACCACCGTGCCGAGGTTCGTGGTCATGGCCACGTCCGGCTTCGTGTCCCCATTGAGGTCCGCGGCGACGAGGCGATAGGAGAGGGCGTTCGGCGGCGCGTAGGTCGTGCGGGTGAAGCCGGCGGGCAGCTCGTTGTGCCACACCTCGAGCTTGGTGAGCATGCTCGGCGCGTCGGCGGTGTCGACGACGTCCAACTTGCCGTCCGTATCAAAGTCCGCCAGGCCGAGGTCCTGCGGCGCGCCGTCCGGCGAGAGAGTGGTCGTCGTGGCGCTGAAGGTACCGTCGCCGTTGCCGTACATGATCTTGATCTGCGAGCTGCCGGCGATGGCCACGTCCGCCTTGCCGTCGCCGTTCACGT
>DATEOX010000090.1:0-22212 GCA_035273585.1 Thermoanaerobaculia bacterium | reverse complement strand
CTCCGTGATCCGCACCCGCAGGCTGGCGTCGGCCACGTGCGTGTAGATCTCCGTCGTGCTGATGCTGCGGTGCCCGAGGAGGCGCTGGACGTAGCGGATGTCGACGCCTTCCTCGAGCAGGTAGGTGGCCACCGAGTGGCGGAACATGTGCGGCGTGATGCGGTCGCGCAGCGCGCAGCGCTCGCCGCGCAGGCGCACCAGGCGGCGGATCAGTTGCGGCGAGGCGGCTGCGCCGCGCGAGTTGACCAGGAACGTGTCGGCGGCGGGCGCGGTGCGGTCGCGCGCCAGGCGGTAGTCGGCCAGCAGCGGCTTGACGTCGTCCGGCACGAAGACGCGCCGCTGCCGGTTCCCCTTGCCCACGATGGTGATGATGCCGTCCTCGAGGTCCACCGCCCGGTCCACGAGCCCGGCCAGCTCGCTCACCCGCATGCCGGTGGCGAAGAGCAGCTCCGTGGCCACGTAGCCGGTCAGGTCGGCGAAGGTCGCCGCCTCCTCCTCGTTGCGCAACAGGCGGCGCAGGTCGCCGCGGGCGATGACCCGCGGCAGGCGCTTGGGCATCCGGATGCGGATCTTCGTCGTGCGGAACGGATCGGCGAAGTCGTCGCGGTCGTCCTCGAACCAGCGGAAGAACGAGCGCAGCGTGGCCAGGTGGCGCTTGACCGAAGACTCCTTCAGCTCCCCGACGTCGAAGAGGTGGCGTACGTAACTCTGGAGCAGTTGGCGCTCGCACGCGGCGACCTCGCGCGCGGCGCCGGCGAATCGGATGAAATCGCGCAAGTCGAGCTGGTACGCGCGCACGGTGTGCGGCGAGAGCTTGCGGATGGAATGGCAATGGAGAATGAACGCGTCCGCCGCCTGCTGCAGATCCACTTCAGAGTACCTCCCCGTCTCGGTCGGTCCGGAGACGCTATCGCGATGTTCCATTCCGGCGCGACCGGAGAGGCGGACATAAGGCGTCCCATGATTCCCCTCCGCTCCCCAAACGTGTTATTGTCATCGAGGTCCGCAAACCCCGCTTGCAGAGGAACCGTCTGATGAAACTGCCTGCCGCAGCCACGCTGTTTTTTTGCCTCGCCATCTCCGCTCTTCCGGCGGCGGCGGTCTGTACGTTCAACCTCGCCACGCCGCCGGCGCGCGCGTCGGCCGGCGAGCGGCCGGGTGACGTCGCCGCGGGCGACTTCAACAACGACGGTTACCTCGACATCGCGGCGGTGAACCGGCAGACGAACGGCGTCTCCATCCTCCTCGGAAAGGCCGACGGCTCGTTCGGCACGCCGAAGACGGTCGACCTCGGACAGTACACGCAGGACGACATCGCCACGGCGAACCTCAACAACGACGGCAACCTCGACCTGATCGTCTCCGTCCCCTGGTCCGAGAACTTCACCAAGCAGCCGCGGCTGAAGATCCTCCTCGGCCTGGGCGACGGCACGTTCCTGGTGCGCGACAGCCCGGTCATCTTCCAGAACCCCGGCCAGTTCGTGGTCGAGGACTTCAACCACGACGGCAAGCAGGACGTGGCCACGACGAAGGTCAACGGCTTCGAGCTGCTCACCGGCGACGGCTTCGGCCATCTCACCGAGCGCACGAGCATGGACCTCAATCCCCCGAACACCGGCTCGTCGCCGACGGACATCGCCGCGGGCGACTTCGACGCCGACGGCAACCTCGACGTGGCGGTGGTGGAGTTCACGACCGACCGCGCGCACATTTTCTGGGGCGTGGGCGACGGCTCCTTCACCGTGGGGCCGCTGCTCGTGGCCGGCAGCGGCGGAAACGACATCTTCGTCTCCCTCGCCGCGGGCGACTTCAACGGGGACGGCCGGGCCGACCTGGCGCTGGCGAACCGTGACCCGCACAACCTCTCCATCTACCTGGCCGGGGCGAGCCGCACGTTCAGCGGTCCGGCGCACTACGGCACGCTCGACTGGACCAGCGATGCGATCGCGTCCGACCTGGACGGCGACGGCGACCTCGACGTCGTTCTCGCGGCGGGCGTCGGCGTGGAGTTCTTCCCGAACAACGGCGACGGCACGTTCGGCGCGCAGCGGTCGTTCGGCAGCGCCCTCAGCATCGGCGTCATCCTCGGCGACGTCGACCGCGACGGCGGCCCGGACGTCATCATCAGCGACTTCAATAACAACCAGGTGGCCATCTTCAGGAACAGTTGCGGCCGGGTGAGCCTCTCCCTGACGTCGTCGGCGAATCCGGTGAGCCAGGGGACGAACGTCACATTGACGACCACCGCCGTCGCGCCGCCCGCCGTCACGCCCACCGGCACGATCGCCATGGCCCACGCCTCGACACCGCTGGGCATGGCCGATCTGGCCGTGACGAACACCGTCAGCGCGACGCTCTCCGACCTGGCCCCCGGCTCGTACGTCATCACCGCGACGTACAGCGGCGACGACCGCTTCCTCCCCACCACCCGCACCCTGACCCAGGTCGTGCAGGTGCCGCCGTTCGGTCCGCCGCCGAAGCTGAACGCGATCAGCGTCGGCGGCCCGGTGGCGTTGGCCTGGATCGGCACCAGCGGCGTCGATCACTACGAGATCTGGCGCAGCAACGGCGCGGGCTACGTCCTGATCGGCACCAGCTCCGGGGCGCAGTTCACCGACAACACCGCGCCGGCGACGAGCGCGTTGCTCTACAAGGTGCGCGGCATCTCGCCGGCGAACGCCGCGTCCGGCTTCAGCCTGCCCGACCTGGCCCTGACCTACGCGTTCACGGACGAGACGCTGACGCCCGCCACGACCGTGGTGAAGCTCGTGCACCTGACCGAGCTGCGCGGCGCGGTGAATGCCGCCCGCGCGGTGCTGGGCATGGGACCGATCAGTTGGGGCGAGCCGTCCCCGACGCTGATCAACGCCGGCCCCTGGGGCGAGCTGCGATCGGCCGTGGACGGCGTGCGCGGCGCGCTCGGCCTACCGGCTGCGTCGTTCACCGATGCGATGAGCGCCGGCCTGCTGATCCGCGGCGTGCACGTCGCCGAGGTACGCTCCGCGCTGCGCTGAGGAATGCTGGGCCGGCTCTCTAGCCGGCCCAGCGTCGGCCATCCGGTTTGCCTTGCGGACGCGCGAGTGGTACGGTCGTCTGCCACAGCTATCTTTGATGCTCGGCACGCTTCGTTGTCGGTCTGCATCAGCCTCCCATCGAACCTAGCCTGCGTCGCCTACTCACAGGCGAGGTGTATGTATGCGAAGGCTGGAAGGGCAGATGACTCTCCGCGAATCGAAAGTCGTCCTGATCACCGATGACGACGCCGGCATCCGACAACTGCTCTGCCGCGCCCTGGAGCATCACGAGCTGTCGTGTGACACGGCCACGGACGGCAGCCAGGCGCTCGAGTACCTGCAGGCCAGGGACTACGCCGTCCTCCTGCTGGATCTGATGATGCCCAAAGTGGACGGCTTCAGCGTATTGACGGCGATGAGCTCCTGGCAAAAGCAGTTGGACACCGGGCCCGTCGTGCTGGTCATGACCGCGTTCGATGGACACCTCGACTTGCCCGTCCTCGATGAGAGCGTGCATGCCTTGATTCGGAAGCCTTTCGATTTACCGGAGCTCGCGGAGCTGGTCCTCGGCTGCGTGACACTCCGGCGCAGGAGCGACATGGCAAGAACATCGCCGACCGGGAGAAGTGATGCCTGAAGAACGATCCGTGCTGATCATCGACGACAACAAACCGACGCGCGCCATTGCAGCCGCGGTGCTCCTGCGCGCCGGCTTCAAGATCACCGAGGCCGAAGATGCCGCTCGAGCCGTCGAGCTGCTCATCGGAGAGCAGTACTCCGTCATCCTCCTCGACTTCAAGACGCCGCACGACGGCGTGGCCATGATCGATTACATGAGCGAGAACCTCCCGGACCTTCTGAGCCGCACGATCGTGTTCATGCCCGCCATCAACCGGCCGATCTGGGGCGTATTGTCGAAGCCGATCGAGCCGACGGAACTGCTCACCGCCGTGACGGATTGCGCCGCATCCGGCATGGCAGCCTGACCGGGCGAACTTTCCATCCGCTCCCCTCGCGCGTCTAACCAAGGACACACGAAAGGAGCCGCGATGAAGATCCGTCCCGCTCTCATTCTCCTTTTCTTTGCTTTTCCCCTGTTCGCGCAGGAAGTCACCCTGCCGCTGGCCACGTACGAGCAGCTCCGCCGGCCGGAGCAGGCGGAGAACATCACCGTCGTCGACACCATCCGCCTGACCGGCAGCTTCAAGGAGCGCAGCCTCTCCGCGACGTTCGTCGGCAAGAGCGTGGGCAAGCACGCGGCGACGGCGGTGCTGCAGGCGGCCGCGGGCGGGCTCTCCATCTGGGGCTGCAGCGGCAGCGCGCTGGTCAGCCGCGGCGACAATGCGTTCAACATCACGCCGCTGGGCGAGACCTTCTCCGTCACCTGCCGCATCGGCACGGCCGGCACCGACCGGCTGGAGCTGATGGCCACGCGCGACGTGCTGGCCATCGAGTCGGCCATCCTCGACGGCGACCTCGCCTCGGCCGAGCGCAACCCGGACGGCACCTCCCGCTGGACCTTCGTCCGCCAGAGCGGCGGCACCGGCGAGAACCTCGCCGCCACCGCCACCGGCCATTACCTCATCACCCTCCTGCCGGACGAGACGCGCTTCCGCTACGCCATCGACGTCCACAACCCGAACCGCAGCCGCCGCCCGTTCGAGGTGCGCCTCCGCTCCGGCGAGCACCTCCAGCAGGTCGACGCCGACGCCGCCTACGAGGTCGTCGACGGCGCCTACCGCTTCGACGTGCCGCCAGGCGACATCACCCTCGTCCTCACCGGCCAGCTCACCGGCGACTCCTTCACGCCGCCCGTCGAGGCCAGCCTGCAGTACCTGGCCATCGAGAACCATCCGATCGTCCGGCCGATGATCGGCGAGGGCGTGAAGCGCATCAGCGCCGGCGAGGTAGGCGTCCCGATCCAGTACCGCGGCCCGCAGGCTTTCCTCATCGGCAAAGGCGAGTCGCTGCGCTGGAAGAAGACGAAGCTGGAGGCGCTGCACACGGTGAGCTACGCCGTGTCCGGCATCCGACACACGTTCTTCGTCCCGGCCGAGGGGCCGGTGCTGGGGGAGAGCGTGTTCGGGATCGACAATCAGGGGGCGTCCGACGTGAAGCTGCCGCTCGCGCCGGAGCCGACCTACGCCAGCATCCAGGGCGAGCCGCTATTGATGACGAAGGGGGCGGACGGCAAGCTCACCGTGCCGCTCTCCGCGGGGAAACAGGAGATCCTCGTCCAGCACCGGCAGGGCATCCGCCGCTTCTTCGGCTTCGGCGTCGGGAGCCTGCGCATCCCGCAGCTCTCCGTCCCGGCGACGTCGCTGCTGGTCAGCATCAACTATCCGCGGCAGTGGGTGCCGCTGGTGCAGACGTTCTCCACGCGGACGAAAGTCTGGACCCCTTCCTCGGGGCAGCTCAGCACCTTCCTCGTCCTGCTGATCTGGACCGAGCGCGTGCTGGCGTTCCTTCTCGTGCCGCGGCGGCAGCGCTGGACGCTCGCCATCTCGCTCGCGGCGGCGGCTACCGCCTTCGATCTCTTCGCCATCCTCCTCGGCATCGCCGACGCGCTACTGACCGTCGCCTGGCTCGTGCCGCAGTTCAAGCGCGAGAAGTGGACGACGTTCAAGACGCTCCTCGCCACGGCCGTGGTCACCGCCGGCGTGATCGTTTTCGTCAACACCTTGAGCGTGCAGCGGCGGCTGCAGGACTTCGGCGCGTACCAGAGCGGCGGCGGCATCGCCTCGGTCAGTCCCGCCGTCCTCTCGGATGAGATGAAGGGCTACGTGGAGGAGGCCTCGCGCAACCAGAACGCGGTGAGCCTCGGGCAAGTGCAATCAAAGGATGCGAACAAGGCCGATTACCAGGGCCTCCCGGCCCGCTTCGAGATCCCCGGCGGCGCGCGCCACGCCTACTTCGGCCAGGAGATGCTCTCCGTCGACCGCCATCACGCCGTGCGCGTACTGCTGGTCTCGTCCGGATTGGTGTGGGCGCTGGGGATGCTGCTCGTGATCATCGCCCTCGTCCTGCTCTGGCGCGGCCGGAAGACATTGATGGAGGGGCTGCGGACACAACTGACGCCGGTGATCGCACCGGCGCCAGTCGAAACTTGATCGCTACTCCCGCAGCTTCACCATCGCCGCGATGGCCAGCAGCGCGGCGAGCGCCACCAGCCCGAGCTCGTCGAGCGCGGGCACCGGCGCGACCGTGATCGGCACCGCCGGGGCGGTGGAGGCGTTGTTGGTGCCGTTCGGGTCGGCCGGCGAGCCGGCCACCGCGGCGCTGTTCGTCACCGAGCCGGTGGTGCCGGTGACGTTCACCACGAGGGTGATGGTCGCCGTGCCGCCATTGGCCAGGCCGCCGAGGGTGCAGACGACGGTGGTCGTCCCGCTGCAGGTTCCCTGCGACGGCGTGACGCTGTTGAACGTCGTGTTCGGCGGCAGCACGTCCGTCACCGTGGCGGCGGTCGCCGCCTGCGGGCCGTTGTTCGTCACGGTGATCGTGTAGGAGATCGTGCCGCCCGGCGCCACGCCCGTCGCGGCGGTGGTCTTGGTGATGGAGAGGTCGGCGGCCTGCGCGTCGTCATTGCCGATCGTCCCCTGGCCGGACGGCGTGACGATCGCGCCGCCGCTCGGGTTGGAGAGGTTCACGAAGAAGGTCTCGTTGGCCTCGAACGCCGTGTCGCCGACCACGTTCACCGTCACCTGCTTCTGCGTCTCGTTCGGAAGGAACGTGATGGTGGTGAGCGGGATGGCGCCGTAGTCGCCCGGCGCATTCGCCGAGCCGTCCGCGGTCGCCACCTGCACGCTCGTCGTGGCGCCGGTCACGCCGGTCTTGGTGATGGTGAACGTGAACGGCGTCGTCCCCGCGTTCCCCTCGGCCAGGGCGATGTTGTCGATGGAGAAGGAGACCGGCGCGTTGTCGTTGTCCAGGATGCTGATGATGGCCGTCGATTGCGCGCCGAGGAAGCCGGCCGGGATGCCGGTGAGGGCGAGGTTGACCGTCTCGGTGGGCTCGACGTTCGGGTCGTCGATGATCGGCACGCTGCCGTTCTTCGTGGCGTTGTCGTTCGCGGCGAAGGAGACCGACCCGGTGGTCGCGGTGTAGTCGCCCGGCTGCTGCGCGGTGCCGTCGGACGTGGCGAAGCCGACCGTGACCGGGTCGACGCCGCCGGTGCGGGTGATGGTGATGATGGCGCTGCCGCCTCCCTCGCTGACCGGGTAGTTGCTCGCCCCGAACTGGATCGTGCCGGCCTGCAGCTCGAGCGCTCCCATGTCGATACGCCCGCCGGCGACGCGCGGGAGGCCGCGCTGGTCGGTCGTCGGCGGCGGGGCGAAAGCCGGGTCGCCGCTGTTCACCGCCGGGCTGCTCAACGCGAGGAGCATGGTCATCGTCGGGCCGCCGTTGTTCTGCAGCGGTCCGAGCTGCGGATCGACGCCGGTGATGTCCGTGGCGTCGGTGACGACGTTCGCCGAGGTGGTCTCGATCAGCGAGTAGGAGGCGTTCACCGGGGCGCCGGTCGTGTGGATGTCCGGATCGGTCGGAGCCGTGCCGTTGGCCACGATCGAGTTGCGCATCGTGGTCGGGTCGCTGATGTTGTCGATGTAGATGTTGCCGCCGGAGCCGCCGGCCGTGTTGCCGGAGATCGTGGCATGGCGGATGTCCAGCCCCTGGTAGGAGAAGATGCCGCCGCCCGCGCTGCCCGCGCCCGAGACGCTGTTGTTCGCGACCGTGCTGTTCTCCAACTGCAGGTCGCCGGAGTAGAGATAGATGCCGCCGCCGGCGGAGACCGCCGTGTTGCCCGAGACCGTCGATTTCTGGATGAGGTTCGTGCCGTTGTAGAGGAAGACGCCGCCGGCGCTGTTCGCGGCGATGTTCCCGGAGATGGTGGTGTCGATGATCGTGGCGTTGGAGAAGGTCGGCGGCAGGACGCCGGCCGGCTTGGCCTTCTTCGCCTTGCTTCTCTTCTGACCGAAGCTGCCGCCATAGAGGCGGAGGAAGAGGCCGGCGTCGTTCGAGGCCTGGTTGCCGGTGACGCGCGAGTCGAAGATCGAGACGCCGTCCGCGGTGTCGATGTGCGCGCCGCCGCCGGAGCTGACCGCGGTGTTGTTCAGGAGGTCGACGTCATCCAGCATCACCGAGCGGGCCAGTCCGGCGATGCCCCCGCCGCAGCAGCCCGCGTCGTTGCCGCTGATGGTCGTGCCGGTGATGCTCACCGCCGCGTACATGTAGAGGGTGATGCCGCCTCCGTCGTTGGCGCTGTCGTTCCCCGTGATGTCCGAGTCGGTGATGGTCGCGCCGCCGCTGTTGGCGAGATAGATGGCGCCGCCCGAGGCCGACGTATTGCCGGTGAGGGTCGAGGTCAGGACGGACACGGCCCCGCCGCCCGCGGCGAAGAGGCCCCCACCCACTCCGCCGGGGGCGTCGTTCGAGGAGAGGGTGACGTGATCGAGCGTCAGGCCGGTGCTGAAGGAGGCGATGCCCGCCCCCGGCGCGTTGCTGATCGCGCCGCCGGTGATGGTCAGGTTGGAGATCGTGACGCTGTCACCCGGCGCGTAGAGATAGAAGACGCGGTGGCTGTCGGCGCCGTTGATGGTGAGCTGGGCCTGGCCCGGCCCGTTGATGCTCACGCCGTCCAGGACGTCCAGCCGCGAGCCGGTCACGATCGAGCCGGTGACGCTGAAGGTGATGACGTCCGCCGCATCCTGGCCGGCCACGCAATCGCCGCCCGTGGTGTCGGAATCGGTGTTGGCGTTGTTCAGCGCCTCGCGGAGCGTGCAGTCGCCGTCGCCGGGCGCGGTGGTGTCCGCCAGCGAGTCGACCACGATCGATGCGGCGAGCGCGCCGGCGCGCGGCTTGGTCGTCTTCTTCTTGCCGTGGCGCGCCTTCACCGCGGTGAGCGCCGCCTGGGCCATCCCCTTGGTCGGCCGGACGACGTGCCGCTTGGCCTTCTTCGCCGCGTTGCCCGCCTTTGCGGCGTCCGCCGCCTCCGCCCCCGGCGCGAGCAGCGCCGTCGCGGCGGTCATCGCGGCGATCGCGGCCAGCGCCGTCTTCCTCTTGTCTTTGGATAGACGACGGTCCTCTGCGCGTCGTTGTTGACGAGTCATACGCTCTCTCTCCTCTCGTCGAATCGCTGCCGGGGGACTGTGCGAGTATAGCCACGAATTGCAGCTCGACCGTCCTTTCATCCGTCTTGCCGTACGCTTCGACGCCGCTCGCCTGGCGGAGGAGATCGCCCGCTTCGCCGAGTCCGACTGGCGCCCGCATCCGGAGGGGCATCCGGGCAACAGCGCGCTGCCGCTCGTCGCGGTGGGCGGCGATCCGGATGACGACGGCGTGAAGGGCGTCATGCGCGCGACGCGCTACCTGGAGCGCGCGCCGTATCTGCGCCAGGTGCTGGCCGCGCTGCGGGCGCCGATCGGAAGGACGCGCCTCATGCGCCTCGATGGGCACGCCGAGGCCACGCCGCACGTCGACACGAACTACTACTGGATGCGCCGCATGCGGGTGCACGTGGCGATCGTCACCGACCCCGCCGTTCGCTTCCTGTGCGGCGACGACGCGGTGCACATGGCCGCGGGCGACGCGTGGGTCTTCGATACCTGGCGGCGGCACAACGTCATCAATCCGAATCCGACGCGGCGGATCCACCTGGTTTCTGACACCGTCGGGTCGCCGGAGTTTCGCGCGCTGCTCGGCGGCGGCGCGGAGTCGTTCGTGCCGTTCTCCGGCGCGGAGGTCATGCCGCGGTTCGAGGTGCACAACTTCCCCGTCGTGATGACGCCGGAGGAGCAGCACGAGCTGGCCTCGCTGCTCGAGCTGCCGTCCGATGTGCGCGCGGTGGTCGACGAGCTGCGCGCCGCGTGGCGGGCGTTGTACGCGGAGTGCGGCGCGTCGCAGTTCGCCCGCTACCGGACGCTGCTCGACCGCGCGGAGTCGCTGCTCGCGCCACATGCCGGGCGGTTCCAACTGGCGAACGGCGTCGATGCCGTGGACGCCGCGCGGCAGGTCCTGCTCCGGCCGACGGTGAATCCCGACCTCGCACCGCGCGAGGAGCACGGCCAAGGCTTCCGCTTCGACCGGCCGATCTTCATCGTGTCGTCGCCGCGCTCCGGATCGACGCTGCTCTTCGAGACGCTGGCCCAGTCGCCGTCCGTCTTCACCATCGGCGGCGAGAGCCATGCGGTGATCGAGGGGATCCCGCAGCTCCATCCGTCCCGCCGCGGCTGGGAGTCGAACCGGCTGACCGCCGCCGACGCGAACATCATCTCCGCCGACGAGCTCTACTCCCGCTTCGCCGAGTCGCTGCACGACCGCGACGGCAACGACGAGCTGCCCCGCGACGTGCGCATGCTGGAGAAGACGCCGAAGAACAGCCTGCGCATCCCGTTCCTGAAGGCGATGTTCCCCGATGCGTTCTTCATCTATCTCTACCGCGATCCGCGGGCCACGATGAGCAGCATGCTCGACGCCTGGCGCTCGACGCGCTTCGCCACGTATCCGGAGCTGCCGGGATGGGAAGGGCATCCCTGGTCGCTGCTCCTCGTCCCCGGCTGGCGCTCGCTGATCGGCCGCCCGCTCGCGGAAATCGTCGCCCATCAGTGGTCGACGGCCACGCGCCTGATGCTCGATGACCTGGAGGCCTTGCCCGCCGGCTCGTGGTGCGTCGCCTCGTACGACCGCCTGGTGAGCGACCCGCAGGCGGAGGTCGCCCGCCTCTGCGAGTTCGTCGACATCGCCTTCGACCGAACGCTCGCCGCCCCCCTCCCCCACGCCCGCCACACCCTCACCCCGCCCAGCCCGGAGAAGTGGCGGCGCAACGCGGACGAGCTGGAGTCGGTTGCGCCGCTGACCGCGAAGGTGGCGGAGCGGGCCCGCGAGGTGTTCGCTCGTCCGCCCGCCCGTCGCGTGCGCCGTTCGGCCGCCCCCGCTCCTGTCCCTTCGTATCGCAGCGTGCACACGTCTTCTTTTCCGGCTTTGCTGGAGGAGCTACGCGCGTCTTTGATCGTCTCGACGTATCAGTCCGGACGGGTGGTCGTGCTGCGCGCGAGCGGCGGCGCGTTGAACACGCACTTTCGCGCCTTCCGCAGCCCGATGGGGCTCGCCGCCGCGCCGGGGCGCATCGCCGTGGCCACGACGGGCGCCGTATGGGACTACCGCGACCAACCCGCCCTCGCCGCGCGCCTCCAGCCGCCCGGCCGCCACGACGCGGTGTACGTCCCGCGCAACATGCACGCGACGGGCGACATCCGCGTCCACGAGATCGCGTTCGCTGCCGACGGCGAGCTGTGGATCACGAACACCCGCTTCTCCGCCCTCTGCACGCTCGACGCGGACCACAGCTTCGTCCCCCGCTGGCGCCCGCCGTTCATCACGCACCTGGCCGCCGAGGACCGCTGCCATCTGAACGGGCTGTGCATGATCGACGGCCGCCCGCGCTTCGTCACCGCCTTCGGCGCGACGAACACCGCCCAGGGCTGGCGCTCGGAGAAAACCACCGGCGGTCTGCTGCTCGACGTCACCTCCGGCGAGATCATCGCCCGCGGCCTCTCCATGCCCCATTCGCCGCGCTGGTACGCCGGCCGCCTCTTCGTCCTGGAGTCCGCCCGCGGCACGCTCGCCACCATCGACCTCGCCACCGGCCGGGTCGAGACGGTGGCCGAGCTCCCCGGCTTCACCCGCGGCCTCGCCTTCGCCGGCCCCTACGCATTCGTCGGCCTGTCCCAAGTGCGGGAGAGCGTCTTCGAAGGCATTCCCCTCGCGCAACGCATCGCCCTGCACGAGCGCGCCTGCGGCGTCTGGGCCGTCGACCTCCGCACCGGCCAAACCGCGGCGTTCGTCCGCTTCGAAGGCGCCGTGCAGGAGCTGTTCGATATGCAACTCCTGCACGGCATCACCTACCCCGAGCTCCTCGAGCCCGACGCGCCAATACTGGACACGGCGTTCACGCTGCCGGAGACGGCGCTGGCGGAGGTGGAGAGGTAGGCGCCCCTTCACACCATCTTCACAACTCCCCCTACCATGGCCCCATGCGCCGTGTGCTCATCGTCGATGACGACCCGAAGGTCTGCGACGTGCTCGACCGCTACCTCGCGCATGCCGGGTACGCCACGGCGCAGGCAAGGGAGGGCGCGAAAGCGCTGGAGCTGGCCAGGACGTGGGCGCCGGACCTCGTCGTGCTCGATCTGATGTTGCCGGGGGTGGGCGGGGTGGAGGTGTGCGCGCGGCTGCGCGAGCAGTCCGATGTGCCGGTGATCATGCTCACCGCCAGGTCGACCGAAGAGGACAAGCTCGAGGGGCTGGGGGCGGGGGCGGATGACTACCTCACCAAGCCGTTCTCGCCGCGGGAACTGGTGGCGCGGGTGGAGGCGGTGTTGCGGCGGGCGCAGGCGACGCAGGGCGGGCGGGTGGTGGCGGGCGGGATCGAGATTGATGAGGCCAGGTGTCAGGTCATCGTCGACGGAGCGGAGGTCACGCTGACGGCCACGGAGCTGCGGCTCCTCAGCGCAATGGCCCGGCAGCCGGGGCGGGTGTTCCGGCGGGACGAGCTGGCGCGGCTGGCGCGGGGGGACGACTTCGAGGGGCTCGACCGGACCATCGACGCGCACATCAAGAACCTGCGGCGGAAGCTCGGCGCCGAGCGGAGCGCGGCCATCGTCACCGTGTTCGGGATCGGCTACAAGCTGGTGGCCTGACATGCTTCGCACCCTGCGCGGGCGGCTCATCGCTCTCGTCGCCGCACTGCTGGCCGTGACCATCGGCAGCGTGGCCACCATCTCCCTCCGCGTGGCACATCTCGAGATCCGGCGGGTCGAGTTGCGCGGCAAGGCGGCGCCGCGCGACAACTCCCTCGGCGATCACTACCGCACGCACGGCGGGTGGGCAGGGGTGGGGCCGCTGCTGGACCGCATCGCACGAGACGAAGGCAGCGACGCGCTCCTGTTCGATGCGCAGAGGCGGCTGATCGCGAGCACCGCGGGCGGCAGCGCCGAGCTGCGCGAGGACGGCACGCTCGTCTACCAGGCGGCGGGCGTGAAGAAGCTGTTGCGCGGCCCGCACATCGTGATCAACGATCAAAGCGGCAAGACCACCGGCTTCCTCTTCCTCCTCCCCCGCCACGAAGACGCACCGCCGGCCACGAAAAGGCTCGACCGCGCCTTCCTCTGGATCTTCCTCGGCGCGGCGCTGTTCGGCATCGTGATGGCCGTCGGCATCGCGCGCTGGACCACCGTGCCGATCGAGCGCCTCACCGCGGCCACGCGGCGGATGGAGGCCGGCGACCTGGCGGTGCGCGTCGAGCCGGCGGGGGGCGCGGAGCTGGAGGAGCTGGCCCGCGGCTTCAACGCCATGGCCGCCGCCGTGGCGCGCACCGAGGAGCTGCGCAAGAGGATGGTCACGGACGTGGCGCACGAGCTGCGCGCGCCGCTGACCAACATCCGCTGCGAGCTCGAGTCGATGCAGGACGGCCTGATCGCGCCGACGCCGGAGCGGATCGAGTCGCTGCATCAGGAGACCATGCATCTGGCCACGCTCGTCGACGACCTGCAGGACCTCGCCCTGGCCGATGCCGGCCGTCTGGTGA
Source organism: Thermoanaerobaculia bacterium (assembly GCA_035273585.1). Classification (GTDB taxonomy): domain Bacteria; phylum Acidobacteriota; class Thermoanaerobaculia; order Gp7-AA8; family Gp7-AA8; genus JAFAVZ01. The sequence goes on along the minus strand of DATEOX010000090.1, from coordinate 8,619 downwards.
TCGATCCGCAGCCGGTGGCGATCGCGGCACTCGTCCGCCGCGTGGTCGGCGCGCGGGACATCGAAGTCGCGGGCGACGAGAGCATCCTGGTGCTGGCCGACGCGAAGCGCGCGGTGCAGATCCTCACCAACCTCGTCGACAACGCGCTGACGCACATGCAGCAGCCGGGCACCGTGCGCATCGAATGGGAAAGAAGCGGCGATGAGGTGATCATCAAAGTGATGGACACGGGCGTAGGCATCCCGGACGAGGAGCTGCCGCGCGTCTTCGAGCGCTTCTACCGCGTCGATCCATCCCGCTCGCGCGCCACCGGCGGCGCAGGCCTCGGCCTCTCGATCGTGCAGCAGCTCGTCGCCGCGCACGGCGGGCGGGTGTGGGCGGAGAGCGCGCCGGGCAAAGGGTCGACGTTCACCTTTACGTTGCCCGCGTCTTCATGAGCGCTTCACAACTGCCGCGTAGCTTCGGGGCAGGAGGCATTCATGATGATCATCGCCGCACTCGCACTCTCCGCGCTCACCCTGCGGCCCGACTTCTCCGGCGTCGTCCTGCTGGCCAAGGACGGCCAGCCGGTGATGCAGCGCGCTCAGGGCCTGGCCGATCCCGTCAAGGGGATCGAGAACCGGATGGACACGAAGTTCAACCTCGGATCGATCAACAAGATCTTCACCCGGGTCGCCATCGGGCAGCTCGCTGCAGCCGGCAAGCTCTCGCTCGATGACACCATCCGCAAGCACCTGCCGGACTATCCGTCGCCCGCCGCCGACCGCATCACCATCCAGCAACTGCTCGATCAGAAGTCGGGCCTGGGCGACATCTTCGGCCCGCGCTACGAGGCCGCGCCGCCATCGAGGCTGCGCAAGCTGAGCGACTACCTGCCGCTCTTCGTCGACAAGCCGCTGGAGTTCGAGCCCGGCACGTCGCAGCGCTACTCGAACGCCGGCTACATCGTCCTCGGCTTGATCATCGAGAAGCGCTCCGGGCAGAGCTACTACGACTACGTGCGCGACCACATCACCAAGCCGGCGGGCATGACCGACACCGCGTCGTACGCAGTCGACGAACAGGTGCCGAACCGCGCGATCGGGCAGACGAAGAACGGGTCGAACACCGCCACCCTGCCGGGCCGCGGCAGCTCCGCCGGCGGCGGCTACTCCACCGCCGCCGACATGCTCCGCTTCGCGCAGGCGCTGCTCGCCGACAAGCTGCTCGATCACAAGTGGACGGACTGGGTCTTCGGCGGCAGCGGCGAGCGCAACCTCGGCGTGGCCGGCGGCGCGCCGGGCATCAACGCCGCGCTGGAGATCGCCCCGCCGTACACGCTCGTCGTGCTGGCCAACCAGGACCCGCCCGCGGCGGAAGAGGTGATGCGCTCCGCACGCGAGCTGATGGGCGGCGGCGCGCGGAGGGAGATGCGGCGCGCCGGCGCGGACGCCGGACCGGGACGGGTCCTGATCGGCGGCCGCACGGAGGTACCGATGACCTTCTCCCGTCACCTGCCGGTCATCGAGGCGAAGATCAACGGCAAGGGGCCGTACCGCTTCACCTTCGACACCGGCTTCGGGCACATGATGCAGCTCAGCGCCGCGATCGTGGCGGAGCTCGGTCTGCCCCAGGTCGGCGAGGCACGCGCGGGCGACCCGAGCGGGAAGAACTCGCGCACGATGCGCATGCTGCGCGTCGACTCCATCGACATCGGCGACGTGCACCTCGGCGGCGTGGACATCGGGGAGCGGACGGCGCCGGCGCTGGACGGCAACGACGGCGTGATCGGGCTGCCGCTCTTCCGCACGCTTCTCGTCACGTTCGACTATCCGCGCAGCAAGTTCGTCATCGACGGCGGCAGCCTGCCGGCCACGGCGCTCGCCTACACCACCGACCGCGGCGGCGTGCCGGCCATCGACATCGACGTCGCCGGCCTGAAGACGAAGGTGGACATCGACAGCGGCAGCCCGGCGGAGATCACCCTGCCGATGAGCATGGCCCGAACGCTGAAGCTGGCCGAGGAGCCGAAGGTCGTGGGGCACGCGCGGACGCCGTCCAACGAGTTCGACATCTGGGCCGCGCCGCTGGTGGGCGAGGTGAAGATCGGCGACGCGGTGCTGACCAACCCGCGCCTGGACATCGTGGAGATCTTCGACCACGGCCACATCGGCTCGCGCTTCCTGAGGAATTACGCGGTGACGTTCGACCCGGCCAACAAGCGGGTCGTCTTCTACCGCCCCACTTCGGCGAACAGCTCCTCGTCGTTGAAGGGGATGGACAGCACGCGCGTGCCGGGGGCCTCGTCGGAGTCGCCGCTCGTCATGAGCACCACCTTGGGCAGCTCGCCGGGCTGGGTGGAGGCGAGGAAGTGCATGACCGGATCGTCGCTGATGGGCAGCCGCGGGGCGAGGAGGATCGTGTCGTAGTGATGATCGCGCAGCAACGCGACGGCAGCCTCGGACGTGGCGACCTTGTCGCACGTGTAGTCGCGGCGCACCAGCGCGGCGACGATCGTGGAGGCAAGGTCGGCGTAGTCTTCGACCACCAGGACAGAGGGGCACATGATCTCGGGAACGATGCTTTGTTATACCTGCCCGGCGGGCCTGGTATTCCGCGGCGGAAAGCGGCGCAGCACATTCTCGATATCGCTGACTTCGGCGGGCTTCGTGATGTGCTCGTCAAAGCCGGAGTCGAGCGCGCGCCGCTTGTCCTCCGGCTGGCCGAAGCCGCTGACGGCGACGAGCACCACGTCATCGCCGAGCTGCCGGCGCGCTTCCTTCGCCACCGCGAAGCCGTCCATGCCGGGGAGGCCGAGGTCGACCAGGGCGAAGTCGGGCCTCTCGGCGATCAGGAGGCGCAGCCCTTCCTCGCCGTCCTGCGCCGTCACCACGCGGTGGCCGAGGCGGGAGAGGCGGAGGCGGAGCAGATCGCGCACGTCCGTGTTGTCCTCGACGATGGCGATGCTGCGCGCGGCGGTCGGCGCGCTTGACGTCTGCTGCGCGGATGCCGGTGCCGCCTCGTTCTCCGCCGCCGAGAGCAGCGGCAGGCGGACCACGAACTCGCTCCCCTTCCCCACCCCATCGCTCTTCGCCTCCACGTGGCCTTCGTGGAGCTGCACGAGGTTGCGCACCAGCGCCAGGCCGATGCCCATCCCGCCCTGCGCGCGGCCGATGGCGTTCTCGGCCTGGGCGAAGAGCTCGAAGATGCCGCCGATGCGCTCTGGCGCAATGCCTACGCCGTCGTCCGTCACGCGCACCTGCGCCGAGTCCTCGGCCCGCTCCAGGACGAGCGTGACGTGCCCTCCCTCGGGCGTGTACTTGATGGCGTTGGTCAATATGTTGCCGATGATCTGGTCGAGGCGCACCGGGTCGGCGCGCACCATCACCGGCTCGGGCGGGACGATCACCTGAAGCTCGAGGCGCTGCCGCCGGGCGGCGGGCTCGGAGACCGCGGCCGTCTGGCGCACCACGTCGCGCAGATCGAGGCGCTGCGGCTTGAGCACGATCTTCCCCGCCGCGACGCGGGAGAGATCGAGCAGGTCGTTCACCAGACGGGTCAGATGCCGCGACTGCCGCTCGATCAGGTCCGCGTATTCGCCGTCCAGCTTCCCGTCGTCGCCGATCATCTGCGAAGCGAGGAGGATCGCACCGAGCGGGTTGCGCAGCTCGTGTCCGAGGACGGCCAGGAAGCGGTCGCGCTCGTGGACGCGCTCCTCGAGCTGCTCCATCAGGTCGCGGATGTCGTACTGCCGCTCCCGCGCGCGGAGCGCCGACTGCGCGGCGCTGATCAGGCTCTTGACGCGCACCGGCCGGTCGACGAACGTGACGTTCGTCCGGCCGCCCATCAGCTCCAGCGGCCGCTGCTTGCCTGGGAAGTCGAGCGGCAGCGCGGCGGTGAGGATCACCACCGGGATCTCCGACCAGGGCGGCTGGGTGGCCAGCGCGCGGATCAGCTCCGGCGCGCTCTCGGCGTGCAGCGCCTCCTCGGTGACGATGATCGCGCCGGCGCCGTCGACCAGCCGTCCGCACAGGTCGTGCACGTCCTTGCAGACCGCGCAGCGCAGCCCCGCCGCGCGCAACTGCGCACACATCAGCTCCGCGTCGCGCCCGACCGGCGCCACGATCAGCAGCAGGTCGGACCGGTCTGTGCTCACGCCTCGCTCTCGCGCACGTTCAACGTGTTGTCGTAGTTCGGGATCCCGGAGAGCACGCCGCGGTAGTTCTCCAGCGGCTCGCCGATGTGCAGCCCCTTGGAATCCATGGTCAGGGAACGGATGGCCGTCTCGTGCGGCCCGCTCCTCTTCTTCACCACCGAAACCGCCTTGTGGATTCGCCCCCGCGCCTCGAAGTAGCGCAGCAGCACCACGCAGTCCGCCAGGTAGCTCACGTCGACCGTCGACTGCATGTTGCCCACGAGCCCGTGCTGGGCGAAGACGAGGACGGTGGCCACGCCGTGCTGCCCGAGGTAGCTGAGCAGCTCGTGCAGGTGGAGGAGGAGGAACTTCTCCTCCGGCACCGCGTTGAGGTAGCCGTTCAGGCTGTCGATGATCACCACCCGCGCGTTCTCTTCCTCCACCGACTGCCGAACCAGGTGGGCGAACTCCCCCGGCTGCAACTGCGCCGGGTCGACCTGATAGAGCTTGATGAGCCCCTGTTCGACGAACTCCCCGATCGGGAGACCGAGCGATGTGGAGCGGTTGAAGAGACTGTTCTTGCTCTCCTCGAAGATGAACATCGCCGCCCGCTCGCCGCGTTTGGCCGCGGCCACCGCGTACTGCGAGGAGAGCGCCGATTTGCCCGAGCCGGCCGGACCCATGATGACCGTGCTCGTGCCCCGGTCGATGCCGCCGCCGAGCATCCCGTCCAGCGCGTCGATGCCGCTGGCGATCCGCTCGTGCGGCATCTCCGCGCGGTGCTCGGCGGCGATGAGGCGCGGGTAGACGACCAGCCCGCCGGTGACGATGCTGAAGTCGTGGTAGCCGTCGCGGAAGGCCAGGCCGCGGACCTTGATCAGTTGCAGCCGTCGCCGTGCGGAGCCGTACAGCGGCGTGTAGCGCTCCAGCTCCAGCACGCCATGCGGCACGCTCTGGAGTTGGATGTCCTGGATCTCCGAGGTGCGGTCGTCGAGGCAGAGGACGGTGACGTCCCGGCTGGCGAAGAACTGCTTGAGAGCGAGGATCTGCTTGCGGTAGCGCAGGCCGTTCTGGGCCAGCAGGCGGATTTCGCTGAGCGAGTCGAGCACGACGCGCTGCGGCTTGACCCGGTCCACTTCCAGAAGCATGCCGCGGATGGTCTCGCCGAGTTCGATCTCGCTCGGATAGAAGACCGTCGACTCCTCTTCCTGCAGCGCCTCCTCCTGGACCATCTGCTCGAAGATGGTGACGCCGTCGAGATCCCAGTGATGCGACCTGGCCACCGCCTGGAGCTCGTCCCGCGACTCCGAAAGCGTGATGTACAGGCCGCGCTCCCCCTGCCGCGCCCCCTCCAGGAGGAACTGCAGGCCGAGAGTCGTCTTCCCCACGCCCGGGTCGCCCTGGACCAGGTAGACCCGGTTCCGCGGGAAACCGCCGAGGAGGATGTGATCCAGTCCGGTGATGCCGCTCGCCGCTACTTCTGTCGTCATACCTACCGCCCGATTGAGATTTCTAGGCGGTACTTAGTCAAACTTCATGCCGACGTCGGCGCGGCGAATGCGCCCCTCACCCGCCGCTTCGCGGCGAAGAGCCTTCTCCCCGCGCGGCGGGGAGAAGGTGCCCGAAGGGCGGATGAGGGGACGTTTACTGGATGGACGTGAGGTCGAGCGTCAGCACCTTCCCACCGCCGCTGTTGTACTCCTCCTGGCGGACCAGGGCGCCCGAGGCGATGTCGTACCACACGATGCTGTAGGCGACCGAGGCGCTCGTGGCGCCCTGCGTCGACCTGTACTTCACCGTGTCGAACGTTCCGCCGGCGACCGCCAGGCTCTCGTGCACGGCGAGCACCTTGCCGGTGTCGGCCGGCCGGTTGTACACCGTCGTGCCGCCGCCCGGCACGCCGCTCACGGTCGTCGTCTGCGCGGAGGCGTTGATCGGGAAGGTCGCGTCGGCGCAGAAGGTGAGCGGCCCGACGGCCACCGCCGGCGAGAAGGTGATGTCGGTATTGATGGTCGTGCCGAAGCCGCCCACGCTGACCGTCGCCTTGCTCAGCATGTGCGTCGCGGCCCGGACGTCGCCCTGCATCACGAAGTCGACCGTCGTGTCGATCTTTTCCGACACGCCGCCCGCCACCGCGTCGTCATGCAGCACGGTCTGCGTCGGGCCGTCCGCGATCACAGTCTGCTGCGAGGAGTAGCTGTTGTCGCTGGCCCGGTAGCCGAGCTTCAGCCCCGCGCGCATGAATGGCAGCGTGACGCACTGGCCGGACGGGTTGCCCGGGTTGCCGCCGGGATTCCCGGTCGCCGCCGCCGTGGAGCGCGTGGCCGGCACGTACACCGGATCGCCGGAGCGGTTGTCGATGACCGACGCGTAGGCGGTGTAGGTGTTGCTCCCGCTGCCGCTGATGGCCAGCGACGCGGACGCCGTCCCGCCCGCGCCGAGGAAGTCGAAGAGGTTGATCTGCGTCTGCATGTTGCCGTCTAGGTGGAACCCTTTGCTGGTGATGGCCGAGCCGTCCGGCCGCTTGAGGGTCAGGGTCAGGTCGAGCGGGTTCGACGTGAGATTGAAGAAGCCGACGTTCGTCCGGTAGCCGGAGTCGCTCAGCCCCGAGTAGAGCGACGTCGCGCTGCCCGGCAGCGCCTGCGCCGTCGACACGGACGGGATGTCCTGCCCGAACGTGCCGGTGCCCGACTGGTTGTAAGTGCGCGAGGTGACGAGGAGCTGCCCTCCGCTCTGGATGCGCAGCGCCCCGGAGGCGTTGTCCAGGCCGAAGGTCCGCAGCAGGATGTCGTCCAGCGCCAGCAGCTCGCCCCGTCCGATGGAGACGGTGCGCGTCACCGGCGTCGGGTTCGGCGTGTTGCCCGGGTAATACGTGAGCGTCAGGACGCCGCCGCCGTTGTCGTCATCATCACCACCGCTCAGATTGAAGATGCGCACGTCGGAGCGCCACAGCGACCCGCCTGCACCGGCCAGCCGGGCCACGGCCGGAATGGCCAGCTCGCCGGCGGCCTCGCTCTCCCGCGCGGCGACGATGGCGATCGGGTCGCCGGTCCGGTTGTCGATGATCGATGCATACGCGATCACCGGCACGGTCGACGTCACCTCGGCGCGGGCGACGGCCAGCGCCGGCGCATTCGTCGCGGCGAAGACGTCGTTGATCTGCGACTGCCCGTACGGCTGGACGTCGAACGCGCCGCTGCCGATCGACTGCCCCGCCGCATCGTACAACCTTACGAAGACCTTGCCCGCCCCGCCCGTCGTACCGGCGAAGCCGACGTTCGTCCGGTAGTCGACCGTCTTCGACAGATAGATGAGGTGCCCCGTCACCCCCGCTCCGAGCGCCTGGGCCGAGGAGACGCCGGGGATGAACTGCCCGTACGTCGCGCCGCCCGACGCCTCGTTGAAGGTGCGGCTGGTCACGACCAGCGAGGCCTCGCTTGACCCGACCAGCAGCGCCGCGTTCCCGGTGAACTGGAACCGCGACTCGAGCACGTCGTTGAGCGAGAGCTGCCCCTGCGCCGGGACGCTCACCGTGACGCTGCGGCTCCGCGCCCCGTTGTCGCTGTTCTGCGGCAGCAGATCGATGCGCACGTCCGCCGCCGCCCCGCTGGGGTTGACCACGCGCAAGTCCGTGCGCCAGTTCGTCCCGCCGGCCCCCGGCGCATGCGCCGCCGCCGGAACCATCCACTCCGCCGCCGAAACGTTCAGACAGACGAATACCACGAGAAGGAAAACCAATCGAGCTCTCTGCATGAAGGACTCCTTGCATGGAGTCGCGCAAAGGGCGGGGGATTTCCCTCAAAAAAGTTGCTGGTTGCTGGTTATTAGTTGTTGGTAGGTGTGCTTCGGGTTTTCCTACTAACAACCAACAACCAACAACCATCTCTCACATCGGCTCATCCGCCGTCGGCCCATAAATCGACGGCACCTTCGCCTCGTTCAACCGCAGATACACCGTGAGCTGGCCGCGGTGATGGGCGAGGTGATTGAAGACGGCGTCGCGGATGAAGATGTGGCGCGGCTGGTCGGTGACCACGTGGCCGGCGGCTTTGAGCTGCCAGTGCGTGAGGAGGTGCTCGTCGGTGGTGGCGGAGAGCGCCTGGCGCGCCTGCTGGACGCTCTCGTCGAGGGCGGCGACGTATTCGGCGGCGGTGCTGCGGGTGGGCGGGCGGAAGGGCTCGCGGTCGACCGGGCGCAGGTCGAGCTCGGGCTGGTTCACCATCAGCGCGATCCACGAGGGGAGCGTCGCGACGAGCGTGGCCAGGTAGCCGAGAGGCATCGAGCGCGGGTGCGGACGCCAGTCGATCAGGCCGTCGGGCACCTGCTCCAGCGTCCGCCGGGTGGGCTTCGCCTCGCGCTCCAGCTCGCCCAAAAACAGCTCCGTCATCTTCATCGTTTCATTCCTCCTTTTCCAAGCCTATGACGGCTTCGACGGCGCGCGAATTGCTCTCAATAACTGCGCGGCGCGGTTCGGCCGCACAAAGGAGAACGATATGGCCAACGAC